>JBEEHI010000335.1:0-2967 GCA_041167305.1 Verrucomicrobiota bacterium | reverse complement strand
GCGGCAAGACCGCCAGCACGTCGTCTGCGAGAAATCGATGATCCGTTGTCGACAGCGAATTGAGCGCAAAATTTTCCCGGCCCCGGGCGAGGGATTTTTTGGAGAGATCGACGCTCACCGTTTTCGCTCCGACCGTGGCCGCCGCCACGGAGAACGAGCAGGTGTAGGCGAAACAGTTCAGCAACGTCGCCGGCGCCAGGTCGCGGACGAAGCGCCGGTTCTCGCGCTGATCGATGAACAGGCCGACCGAGTAGCCGGCGCTGAAATCGATCCCGTAACCCAGGGTGCGCTCCAGTGCCGTGCTTTGCAGGTTCGTGCCCGGGTCGCCCAGGATCAACGTGGGCGCTTCCCGGTCGGCGTTTTGTTTCGGCAGAAAGCGGGCGAAGACGCGGCGGAACTGAAAATCGGTATTGAGCGCCCAGAGGCAAAGTTCGGTCTTGAGGCGCTCCAGCGCGGCGGCGGTCTTGTGGGAGATGAGGACATCGACCCCGAAGCGTTCCACCCAGCCGTCCGGACAGGTGCAAAGACGAAGCGCGGTGGTTTGCTGCGCGATGAAATTCCGGTGCAATTCCGGGTCGATCCATTCGGACATTCTCATGGCAAAAGGAGGCGGCGTTAGCAGTCACTACCTCAATCGGTTGTCGCAGCTCGCGTGTGCGTCTCTTGCCCGTTAGGCCGCGCCGGTTACAATGGCGTCGCGCTTCGCTTTGGATCGCTCTGAATCATGCAACAGGCCACCGTCCGCGTTCCGGCGAGCACTTCCAATCTTGGACCCGGCTTCGACTGCCTCGGCGTTGCCCTGGCCCTTCACAATCACGTCACGGTTTCGCGCGGGCGAGGGGAACGGCTCCCGGCAATGGCGAGCGCTGCCGGGAACGCGTTCTTCAAACGCACCGGCGCCACGCCCTTTTCTTTTTCGTGTAAGATCGGCGGGGACATCCCGCCATCGCGCGGACTCGGCAGCAGCGCATCGATTCGAGTGGGCGTGCTTCATGGTTTGAACGAGCTGGCGAATCGTCCGCTGCAACGGCGGGAAATTTTCGAGATCGCCGCCACGTTGGAGGGACATCCCGATAACGCCGCGCCCGCGTGTTACGGTGGCTTCAACGTCGTTCGCGGCCTGGACCGGCAAATGTTCACCGTTTCCTCGCAGCTCCACTTCGTCCTTCTCATTCCCGATTTCGAAGTCGCGACGTCGGAAGCACGGCGGTTATTACCTGCGCGCGTCGATCGTTTACACGCTGTGGAAAACGCCCGAAACGCCTGCGCCATCACCGCGGCCTTTGCCGGCCGCGAATATCAATCGCTCCGCGGCGCTTTCGTGGATCATCTCCATCAACCGTTCCGGAAAAAACTGATCCCGTTCCTGGATGACGTGATCCCGGCCGCCGAAACCGCCGGCGCTCTGGGCGCGTTCCTCAGCGGCTCCGGTTCTACCATCTGCGCGGTCACTTTGCGTTCTCCAGAAAAAGTAGCCGGCGCCATGCTCGCCGCCGCCCAATCTCGTGGTTCCCGGACTATCATCACCGCTGCTGACAACCGCGGAGCGCGAATTCTGCAAATCGAAAATCGAAAAGCCTCCTCCGCCAAAGTGGCTACGGCGGCTGGATCGAAAATCGAAAATTCTTCCCATGTCACAGCGCACTGAGAGGCTCGAGCAGTTCGCCATCGACGTCATCCTCGAACGTCGCCACGGCGTTCGGGCCGCGCTTCTCCGCGCGTTTCTTTACGCGCTTTCGTTCATCTACGAGCGGCTCGTGCAGCTGCGCCTTTTTCTTTACCGGCACCGCATTCTGCGAGAACACACCCTCGGCTGCCTGGTCATCAGCATTGGCAACCTCACCGTCGGCGGAACCGGCAAGACCCCGATCGTGGAAAAGTTTGCGCGGGCTCTCCGCGCCGGCGGACGGCGCGTCGCCATTCTCAGTCGCGGTTACAAGAGCGTCCCGCGACGGAATCCGCGAAAATGGTGGCATTTTTTCACCAAGAAAGTGCCGCTGCCGCCGCGGATCGTCTCGGATGGAAAAACGCTTCTGCTCGATTCGCTCACCGCGGGGGACGAGCCCTACATGCTCGCGAACAATCTCAAAGACGTCATCGTCGTCGTCGACAAGGACCGGGTGAAGAGCGGCCTCTTCGCCATCAAGGAATTGAAGGCCGACACGCTTTTGCTCGATGACGGTCTCCAGTATCTCCATCTCAAACACCGTCTCGACATCGTCCTGATCGATCGGCAGGCGCCGTTCGGGAACGAGCATCTGCTGCCGCGGGGTACTTTGCGCGAACCGCCGCGCAATCTCCGGCGCGCCAGTTACATCTTCATCACCAAGAGCACGGGCGAGCCTAATGACGAGTTAATTAAGCGCATCCGGCGTTACAATCGCACCGCGGAGATCATCGAGTGCGCCCACCAGCCGCTCCATTTGCAGGACGTCGTCACCGGCGAGCAGATTCCGCTCGAGCGGTTGCGCGACACCTATATCGGTTCGATTTGCGGCATCGCGGCGCCGGAAAGTTTCGAGGAAGGCCTGCGCAAACTCGGCGCGCGCCTCGAGCTTTCCAAGCGCTACACCGATCATCACCGCTACACCGAGGCCGAGCTGAACAGCTTCATTACTCGCTGCGTTCGCCGCGATCTCGAGATGATCGTGACCACGGAAAAGGACGCGGTGCGCTTGCCACGCCTGGCCAAGACCGACGTGCCCATTTATTTTCTGCGCGTCGAGATTGAGATCCTGAGCGGCCACGAAAGCTGGGAGCATTGCGTCGCCCGGATCTGCAAGCCGCAGCCGCTGCTCTCTCCTGCGCGCTTCTTTGCATGAGCGAATTCCTGCTCCTGCTCCTGCTCCTGATCATGATCTTGCTCCTGATCCGTGCCTGTAGGGGGACTGTTCTCGAAGGATCAGGAGCACGATCAGGATCAAGAGCAGGAGAGGAAAGTCTTGTCGTTGGCTAAGTCGCTCCTGG
>JBEEHI010000334.1:0-8734 GCA_041167305.1 Verrucomicrobiota bacterium | reverse complement strand
CATGCAGCCCTTTTTCGCGCGCGGCCGCGACGTTCTCCTCGGGGCTGGAAACGCCATCGCCGGAGAAAAAGGTATGGGTGTGCAGGTCGATGTTGAAGGCCACCGCCGGGAGGCTAGTTTGCGACGCGCGAAATGCAAAGCGTCGGTTTCAAGGAATGGGCGCTGGTATGCCAGGCGCTGGGCCGGGGCGAACAGACGATTCTCCTGCGCAAAGGCGGCATCGCCGAGGGGCGCGATGGCTTTGGGTTCCGGCATTCGGAGTTCTTCCTGTTCCCGACATTCTTCCACGAGCAAGTCGTGAAGGTGCGGACGCCGGGCGCGGAAATCCCGGCCGCGCGTCCGAGGGAAATCGAGATCCGGTATTTTGCGAAGCTCGAAGGGCGAAAGGAGATCACGTCGTGGCCGACGGCCGCGGCGCTGGCGCCGCTTCACATTTTGCAGGAATCGGTGGTGCGGGAACGCTTCGAATACAAGGAAGCCGGGCTGCACGTCGCGTTTGTCCGAGTTTTTCGCCTGGAGCCGAGCTGGGTCTTGGGAGACAAACCGGCTTACGGCGGTTGTAGATCGTGGGTGGACTTGCCGGAATTCCCGGCGGAAATCCGATTCACTCCGGTGCTAAGCGATGAGCAGCACAATGAGATCGCCGCCAGATTTCTTTCGTAATCGTCCTCGTGCTCCTGCTCGTGATCGAAAGGAGGCCGAGCACGAGCACGAGCATGATTACGAAGGGGAGGAACTACCCAATCGCTTCGACGAGGAAGGCCGTGTCGGCCGGCGGGAGCGTTTCTCCGGCGCGGTTAAACTGCATGTCGTAGAGCCGGCGATAATAGACTGATTTCTCCAACAGTTCCCGATGCGAGCCGATGTCCTTGATGAACCCCTGGTCCATCACCACGATTTGGTCGGCGGACAGGATCGTCGAGAGCCGGTGAGCGATCGCGATGACGGTTCGTCCGTGCGAAAGGGTTTCGAGCGCAAGCTGGATTTGCTTCTCAGACTCGGAGTCGAGCGCCGAGGTAGCCTCGTCGAGCAGCAGAATCGGCGCATTCTTAAGGAGCGCGCGCGCAATCGCCAGCCGCTGCTGTTGTCCGCCGGAAAGCATGCAGCCTTTGTCGCCGATGGTGGTTTCGTATCCTTGCGGCTGGGCAATGATGAAGTCGTGCGCGTAAGCTGTCTGCGCCGCGGCATAGACCTCGTCCGGCGTAGCATCGAGGCGGCCGAACTGGATGTTCTTGAAGATCGTGTCGTGAAATAAAAACGTTTCCTGGGTCACGAGCCCGATCTGCTCGCGCAACGATTTCTGAGTGATCGTTCGCAGGTCATGCCCGTCCACCCGCACCACGCCATTGGTGGGGTCGTAAAAGCGCAGGATTAACGAGAGGATCGTGCTCTTTCCCGCTCCGCTCGCGCCCACCAGCGCATAACTTCTTCCGGGTTCGATCCGGAGCTGCAAATTAGAGACCGCGTTTGTGACCGTGTTCGCATAACCGAACGTGACGTCATTGAACTCGATGAGCCCGCGGCAATGCGTCAGCTCCTTCGCGTCCGGCGTGTCTTTCACGGTGCTCTCGAAATCGAGAATGGCAAAAATCTCAGTCGTTGCCTGGATGGATTGCTGCATGACGATGTGAAGCCGGCTCAAGGTTTTAACGGGATCGTAGAGCAGGAAAATTCCCGCATTGAGCGCGATAAAGCGCGCCGCGCTGAGATTAGCGGTATAAATGTAGAGCAGGGCCAAACCGACCCCGCAGGCGGCGAGCAGCTCAACGATCGGTCCGGTTGCTTCCATTGCCCTTACGACCCGCATGATGTTGTCGAACAGCAACTGGTTGCTCCGGATAAAAGAATCCTGCTGGTGCTTTTCCCGCGCGAAGGATTTTATCACGCGAATCCCGGCAAACGTTTCCTGCATCGTCATCACCATTTGCCCCAAATCTTCGTATTGATATTGAACCGATTTCCGGGCTTTTCGGCCGTAGAGAACGATCGGGACCAGGCAGACGGGAAACAGCACCAGGGTCACGAGGGTGAATCTCCAATCCAGGTAGAGCAGAACAGCGAGGCCGCTGACGATGGCGACCGGCTGCTTGAACAAATCGCTGCTGATGGTCGAGAGGGCCGCCTGCATACCGCGGGTATCGTTCGTGATGCGCGACATGAGGAAGCCCGAGGGCATCTTGTTAAAGAAATCCATCGAATGGCGCAGCATCTTATTGAACAACTGGATGCGAACGTCGGTCACGACACGGTTGCTCACCCATTGCATAAGGACGGCGTTGCCGTAAGCGCACAGGCTGCGCACGCCCATGATCAGGGGGATAAGAAGACAGGTTATCAGGATCGAATTGATTTTCGGCCCCGAATTCAAGAGCGACGTGTCTTGGGCCAATTGCTGAGGAGTCGCCGGACCGCCGCCTTGGAAAACGGCGCCGGTCACTTTGCCGATGACCAGCGGTATGCAACCATTCGCGACGCCGAAAGCGAAACCGAAGGCGAGGCCGGCAACGAAGCGCCAGCGGTAGGGCTTCACATAAGCGTAGAGCCGTTTGTACGGCCCCCAACCCGTGCGCAGGGTCTGCCAAAAAGAAGGTTTTTTAGGTGCGGCTTGCGGTTCGCTCATAGGGCACGCGCCGCCGGAACCGACAGCAGCGCTTCCATAGCATCGATCACCGCTTTCGTCGAGATTTGGTTCATCGCCATGGCCCGTTGTTTGGGCTTGAATTCTGTCATCGGTCCCTCGTTTCCGCCCAGCAAAACCATCGCGGATTCGGACCGCGGATGCCAATGGAACGGGTTGGTCGGCCCGAAGAGGACGACCTGCGGAGTTTCCCAGGCCGCGGCGAAATGCATCGGCGCGGAATCGACGGTCACGAGGAGACGCGCCTTTCGAACCAGCGCCGCCAGGGTGAGCAGCGTTGTCTTGCCGGAAAGATCGATCGGCTTGGATTTGGTCGCCGCCTTGATCGCGGCGATTTGCGCCTGCTCGACGGACGAGCGTCCGCCCGTGAGCACGCATTTCATTCCAGTTTCGCGGGCGCAGTGGTCGATGACTTCGGCCCACCGGCCAGCGTCCCAGAATTTCTCCGCGCGCGCGGAGCCGGGATGAAAGCAGACAAAGTCGCCGGCGATATTGGCAGCGCGCAATAACTCGTTCGCTTTCGTCGTCGTCTGGTCCGGCAAATGGAGTTGGATGGCGCGGGAAGCGTTCTCGATCCCGAGCGGCTTCAAGAGGCCGAGGTGGTAATCTACCGTGTGCAAGTCGCCCACCGGCGCTTCCACAAACTCGTTGTAACTGCGCGCGCGCAATTTCGTCCGGAGATTTGGATGGTCCGAGGTGATTCGCTTCCGCGCGCCGGAAAGGAAAGTAAGGAACGACGACCGGTCGTTCCGGGTGAAGTCGAGGCAGTAATCGAACTTGCCGAGCGATAACGCGATCCAATCGAGGGCGTCGTCGCTTTTCCCCCGGACTTCGAAAATCTTGTCGAGCCCGGTAATGGCCGGGAGCAGTTCTTTCACCGCGGCGGAGACGACGAGGGAGATCGAGGCGTCCGGGAATTTCTCGCGGAGCGCGGCGATCGAGGGAGTGGTGAGGATGAGGTCCCCGATCCGCTTGAGTTGGATGAGGAGAATATTCACAACCTCATGCTCATGATCCTGATCCTGATCCTGATCATACTCTGGGTCTCAAGGGAAGGATCAGGAGCATGATCATGATCAGGAGCAGGAGAGGATTTAGCGCGCCATCTTCATCGCCTTCTCATAAGCGATGAGAAGCCTGGTCCGGAAATGGTCCCAGGTGAAATTGTCCACAACCCGTTTGCGCGCCGCCAGGCTCATCCGCTCGACCGTTTCCGGATGGCGATACAGTTCCAGGATCGCCGCCGCCAGCTCGCCTACGTTCCCCGGCTGAATAATGATTCCTTCCACGCCGTTGTTGACGACGTCGCCCGCTTCCCGCGTGGTGATTTGCGGCAGTCCGCAGGCGGCGGCTTCGTACACCACCTTGGCGCTCCCTTCGCATTGCGATGGGAAAACGTGCACCGTTCCCTGGCTCAGATAATTCTCTACGTCGCGCTTGAAGCCGACAACCTTGATGTTGTCCCGCCAGTATTTTTTCAGGTGTGGCTTGGCTTCGTCATGGACGGAGCCTACCAGCCAAAGCTCCGCGTCCTTCAGGTCCAGCCGGTGCCAGGCCTCCAGCAAATGATGGATTCCTTTTCGTTCGATGAGCGCGCCCGAAAATACTGCCCGGAAAATCGGCGGGCGCGGCCCCGGTTTGAACTTCTCCACGTCCACACCCCGCGGCAGGTAATAAAGTTTATCCTCTGGGAAACCCTGGACCCGAAAAGTATCGGCGGCCTTTTGGGAAAGAACGAAGAGCAGGTCGGCCAGATTGTACTCTTCGATGAAGCGTTCCCGGGTCTGGAGCAGATTCTCTTTCCAGGTTTTCGGCGTTTCGGATGTTGCCGGCGGCAGGCGATCGCCAACTTTTCCGCGGTCGCGGTGCCACGTGGGAATCTCGACAATCGATGGAATGCCCATCTTTTTCGCGACACGTAACGATTGCAGGCAATCGCCCGACCAACTGTGGAAAAGATCGTAGCGTCCGGTGGCCAGATGCCGCGACGCGACCCAATCGAGATACTTCTTTTTCGCGCCGTAATAATACGGGCGGTCGAGAAACGAAATCAGCCGGACCGGATGCCAGCGAAGCGAGTAGATGAGGCGCGAGGGAATTTCGCTCTGCCGGTTGTCGTAGGCGATGGCGCGGCCGAGAAAACCGCCGCGATGCGAGGCGCGCAGCGTCTCGAACGCGTCCGTATCCAACCCCGAGCCGCCGATGCGGGCGAAGATCGAGTAGAGCAAATGCCGCGGCAGCCCTCGCTCCTCGCGAGGTGCAGGGTGCAAAACAGGAGGGGCGTTTAGAGTTTCACCCACCATCGGCTAACAAGTATTGTGGCGTTCGCAGCCAAGTAAAGTTCCCATCTGATGCTACCGGATAAACTTACCATAGGAATCGTTCGGCGCGGCTTTTCTTCGAGCGGCGGCGCGGAATCTTACCTGAAACGGCTGGCGGCGGACGTCGCTGGGGCGGGCCATCCCGTTTCGCTTCTCACGTCCGCGGAATGGCCGGTGGAGGAATGGAACTTCGGGCCCGTGGTGCGCCTCAGCGCAACAGATGCGATCGGGTTCGCCGACGAGTTGGAAAAAGTATCGCGCGCGAACTGCGACGTTTTGCTGAGCCTGGAGCGGGTCTGGCGCTGCGATGTTTATCGCGCCGGAGATGGAGTGCATCGCGCCTGGCTCGACCGGCGGAACGAGATCGCGGGGCCATTGCAAAAGCTCAGCCGGCTGCTTAACCGGAAGCATTCCGCCACCCTTTCCCTCGAGGAATCGCTCTTTGCGAAAGCCGGCGCCCGGCGCGTCATCGCCAATTCGCGGATGGTGAAGGAGGAAATCATCCACATCTACGGATACCCCGCGGACAAGATCGACGTCGTCTACAACGGCCTGCCGCTCGACACCATGCGGCGGGGCGAATTGGATCGGGCCAAAACGCGGGAGGCGTACGGACTCGCCCAGGACGACATCGTAATTCTTTTTGCGGGCTCCGGTTGGGAACGTAAGGGGCTGCGCTTCGCCATCGATGCGGTGGAACGCCAGAGCGCGCAGGTGAAACTCCTCGTTGCCGGAAGAGGCGAGTCGCGAAAATTTTCTTCGGCGCGCGTCCAGTTCCTCGGCGTCGTCCGGGAAATGCCTTCGCTTTACCACGCCGCCGACATCTTTTTGCTCCCAACTGTTTACGATCCATTCTCGAACGCCTGCCTGGAGGCGCTCGCCGCGGGTCGGCCCGTCATCACGACGCGCGCCAACGGTTTCTGCGAGATCATGGAGAACGGTCGCCAGGGCACGATCGTGGAAGATGCGCGCGACATCGATGCGCTCGACGCCGCCCTCCAGTTCTGGTCCGACCCGGCGAGGCGTGCGCAAGCTCGAATCGATAATCTTGCGCTTGCCGCGAAGTTCGATATTTCCGCCAACGTCGCGAAGACGTTGCAGATCCTCACTCAGACCGCCGCCAGCGCCGCGTCGACGTGAGGAAAAATGATGAACACTTGGTCGAGCCGCGCGATTTCAAAAATCGGCCGGACGTTATCCTGCAATCCCGCCAGGATAAATTTTCCGCCGTAGGCCTCGACGTTCTGCATTCCTTCGATCAGAACCGCCAGCCCCGAGCTGTCGATGTAACTGACCGCGGAAAGATCCACCACGATCCGGCCCGGCTTCTGTTCGATCATCGCGCCCAAGGCTGCCGCCACCCGCGGCGACACGTGCAGGTCGATTTCGCCTTCGAGCGGCAAAACATTCGAAGCGTCGGGCAAAGTCATACGGTTAAGGATCGGAAGAGGTCGTAGTCCCGGCCGTGATTCGATTCGATCGAATCACCAGCCGAGCTTGCTTTTCACTTCGTCCACATTCGCCAGATCATCAAAGAGAAAGTCGGGCTCGTGGGGAGCCAGCTGCTCGCGCGACCAAGGTCCGGTCGCGACCGCGATGGTGCGCGCGCCGAACGCTTTTCCGCATGCGATGTCGTGCCCGGTGTCGCCGATAACGTCGACCTGCGCGGCTGCAAAATCGATTCCGGTCTGTTCCCGCGCCCGTGTAAGGGCAAAGGCGCCGAGTTCATTACGATCGTGGTGATCGTCGGCGAACGCGCCAAACGCGAAGAACCGCCACAAATCGTAACGCTCGAGCTTTAGCCTGGCGCCGCGCTCCAGATTGCCAGTGAGAAGTCCCAGGGTGATGTCAGGCTTTGTCACGGCGTCCTCGAGCAACTCCAGAACTCCGGGAAGAACGCGGCCCTTCCCGAGCGGGAGTTCCTCCGCCAGGAGTTCGAGATAGAGATCGAGGAACGCACGAACGCTCATGTCGTTCACGGGCGCGCCATACTTCGAGAGGATCTGGCGGCCGATGCCCAGATCGGTCCGTCCTGCGATTTCCACGCCATCCAGATCTCCGCCCTCGAATCGCGCCGCCGTCGCGCGGCCGATGGCGCGTTGCCCGGCCGCGCCCGTGCTGATGAGCGTGCCGTCAATGTCCCAAAGCAAAAGGCGTTTTCCCAGCATAAAGGAAGCGCTCACGCTAGGCAGAAATGGGGAATCGCAAATTCGAATTTCTCCTTTTGCTTGTCGAAGTCGCTTCGCCCGCCAAAGTTCCCGGATGCCAGGAGTTACTTCCGTCAAAGCTGCGCTCGCCAGTGCCGGGCCAATCACGAGCGTTCAGGTCCAGGGCTGGGTGCGCACCCGGCGGGACTCGAAGGATTTTTCGTTCATTGAACTGAACGACGGCTCGTGCCTGCGCAACCTCCAAGTCATCGCGAAAAACACGCTGCCGAATTATGATGCTGTCCAGCATCTCATCACCGGCGCGTCGATCATCGTGCGCGGGGAGTTGGTGGCCTCGCAGGGCAAGGGCCAGAGCTGGGAAGTGGTTGCTGAGGAAATTGAAATCGTCGGCGCGTCGGACGAGACGTATCCGCTCCAGAAAAAAGGACACACGCCGGAATTCCTGCGGGAGATCGCGCATCTCCGACCACGCTCGAATTTGTTCGGTGCGGTTTTTCGCGTCCGGAGCCGGCTCGCCTACGCCATTCATCAGTTTTTCCAGGAGCGCGGCTTTGTTTACGTCCATACGCCAATCATCACCGGCAGCGATTGCGAGGGCGCCGGCGAGCTGTTTCGCGTCACCGCGCTCGATCCGGCGAGCCCGCCCCGGCGAGCGGATGGCGCTGTGGATTATGCGCAGGATTTTTTTGCGCGTTCGACTTACCTCACCGTAAGCGGACAGCTGGAAGGCGAAGCGTTCGCCTGCGCGCTCTCGAAAATTTACACCTTCGGCCCGACCTTTCGCGCCGAGAACTCGAACACTTCCCGGCACGCGAACGAGTTCTGGATGATCGAGCCCGAGATGGCGTTCACCGATCTCCAGGGAAACATGGATCTCGCCGAGGAGACCGTGAAATATCTCATCCGCGACATCAAAACGAACTGCGCCGAGGACCTCGGCCTGTTCTCCAAGTTTGTGGATAAGGAATTAATGGCGCGGCTCGATTTCGTTCTCGAGCGTCCATTTCAACGGATCACTTACACGGAGGCCGTCGAGCTTCTGACGAAGAGCGGGGAAAAGTTCGAGTTCCCGGTCGCGTATGGAGCCAACCTGCAATCGGAGCACGAACGCTGGCTGACCGAGAAACATTTCAAATGTCCGGTCACCGTTTTCAATTACCCGAAGGAGATCAAACCGTTCTACATGCGGGTGAATGACGACGGGAAGACCGTGACCGCGATGGATGTCCTGGTTCCCGGGATCGGCGAGATCGTCGGTGGGAGCCAGCGTGAGGAACGGCTCGACGTGCTTGAGGAGAACATGCGCCGGCACAAGATGGATCCGGCGGATTACAAGTGGTACCTCGACCTTCGCCGCTACGGCACCGTCCCGCATTCCGGCTTCGGCCTCGGGTTCGAGCGCATGCTCATGTTCGTCACTGGGGTGTCGAACATCCGCGACGTGATCCCCTTCGCGCGCACTCCGGGCAGCGCTGAATTTTAGAAAGCCTCACACAACGGGCACGACGGATCACAAAGGAAGACCAAGATTTTCGTTGTGATCCTTTGTGACCTTTGTGAGAAATATTCTTATGAACACCAATATTCGCCGCGGATTAATCCTCGTT
>JBEEHI010000333.1:0-2994 GCA_041167305.1 Verrucomicrobiota bacterium | reverse complement strand
CCAGCATTGAATGTCTCACGAGTCTGTGTTGCCGTTGTCCAAGCAGGGTTCCCCGTCGGAATTGACCTGCGCCTGGGTGCTGACCACCTGACCAACCGGGTCAAGCCGTCATAAGGCGGGAGTGGCGAGCCAGATTTTCCGCTCTGACCTGGTCCCTGAAAGTGCCGGGACTGACCGACCGCAAGCGTCGAGCGACCACCTGCTGCCAAAGCTTCAGATCGAGCCGCGACAGGTGCACGATCGACGTCAGCGTTTCCGGGTCGAATTCCTGGTGGATCGGAGTCTTCAGCGCGCGCGAAATGTTATCGGTCTCGTTGAGCTTCTGTAACAGGAGCGGCCGGCCGAGCCAGTCCTGAAGCTTTGCCACCATGTCCGGGTTCTCGACCACGTCGTCGAAGCTGAACTGCTCGAGGCGCGACACCGCTGTTTGAATGAGCTCCTCATCGTGGCGCTCGTCGATAAAATCATCGGCCGGAACCAGCGGATGTGGCCACAGCAGCATACGCAAGGTCTGATTATCGACCTGGCACGAAATGTCTCTTGCACAAAGGAATTCACGCAGCGGCCGCCGGCTTTTCCGCACGTAGTCGCCCCAGCCACCCCACGGCACCAGATTCTCGTCGCGCTTGGACCGCCAAAACAGCCAGAACGACATCAGACGTGACACCGGTTCTCTTAAGATCGTCATGAACTGGGCGTGTGGATAAGCCCGAGAGGTCGTCGAGAAAGACATATGGCCCAGGATCAGATCAAGTCCCCGCGGAATCTCAGCGGCATCGAACACGATGGCCCGGCGAATCTCCTCGGCGACGCTCTTGAAGCCGTCGAAGGTCCCGAAATTGCAGCGGTCGAAAGCGCTGAAGAAGGCGCGCGGCTGTATCGCGGTCCTCAGCGCGTCGCTCAATGAGGTACCGGCGCTCTTCGGAATATGCATGAAAACAAGAGGCCTGGTAGAATCGTACTGTCCCTCGCTTATCAAATTCACCCACCGTCACTTGGCTATTGCGCGTTGAAAACGCGATGCAGTTGCTCCAACCGGAGCGGGCGATCCAGGGAATAGATCATCACGCGGGGTCCGACCCGGATTCCGATTCGCGAATCACGCCCTCCGGCATCTCCGTCATAGCAGATCGAAACCGGATCCGGGTTGAATATCCAATCCACCGGCCCCGTGACTGCTGCCGATGGCAAGGCCTGCTGCCGGATACGCGGCCTGAACTTGTAGTGTTCGCAAGCCAGCAGTGCCGAGGTTATGACGCGAAACGCCGATAGTGGATCGGCCCGCTGATACTCGATGACTCGTCCCCGGTAGTGCGGATATCGCGCGGCAATGACCGCGCCGTTGCGCTCCAGCAACTCGCGCTTTTCGGCCGCGGTGAACGAGCCGCCCCGTTTGTGGTGGACGTAAAGGTCGGGAACGATCGCATTCCTGAAATGTGCGGCATCGGCGCGCAGGCACCAGTCGTTTTCTTCGCCATAACCACGGCCGAAGCTGACGCGGTCAAAAAAACCAATGCTTGAAATTGCCTCCGCGCTCATTCCCATGCAGAAACCGACGCCGGTGGGCAAGTCGAGGATCAAGCCCTCGGTGTTGAAACGCGAGAACACCGCATCGAGTTCCGCGGTCGTCATGTCGAGAAAAGGCAGGTTATCCTCGAAGGTGACGGGAAAGCTGCAGGGGCCGCCGGAATTCGTGAAAGGGGTGGTGGATGCGATTCGAAGGCCGGCCTGCAATGGACCGGCAAGCCGCGGCAGCCATCGTGGCGGCAGGACAGTATCGGTATTCAACAATATGACGTCGCTTTCATGACTGCGGTTGTCGAAGCCCGTACAGACCGCCGCCACGAAACCTTCATTGTGTTGTTTTCTGATCAGTTTGACGTCGGGCCGCCGCAGGCGGTCACTCCGCAGAACCTCCGCGACGACAGGATCATCATTTCCATCGTCGACGATGGTGACGGCGGCTCCTTCCAATTCGGACTCCAGCAAGCTGTCGAGAAAGCCGCCTATGAACTCCCGTCCGCGATACACCGGAACAATGATATCGACGGGGCGCGACAGCGTCCTCGAGACGGCAACGCGCCGGTCGAAGCGGTCCAGAATGTCCGTGAACAAGAGTGGCGGATAGGATGTCGGGGCGAAGCCGACGGAACGCGGCTGCGGAAATCGCCGCAGCAGTTCGGCCACGCGGCCCAAGGCAACTCGCTCCGCCCTTGCATCCGAATACGATATTTCCAGCGCGACGTCCGCCGAAGGGAGCGCGGCCAACCCGTCCGCCGAAAAGCCCGATAAAGCCGCGTCTTCCGTGTGCCTGGCTTTGGCCACATCGGGACGAGGCAGAGGAAATGACGCAACGATCCGCTGCGTCTGGGTTCCCAGGGAAACGATTGCCGCCACGTCCTTGATTTGACGCGCCGCATCGAATGCCCAGCCGGAAATCTCGAGAGAAGAATTAAGCCTGGCGCTTTCGACGTTAAACGCGAGGCTGGCCGTTACGGCTCCGATCCGGCGAGACGGTTCATCCGCCGGATGTGGTGGCGCCACCGCATTGAGCGTCTTGACCAGCGGGTCCATTGAAAAAGCCGCACCTACTTTGCCAAACGCTTGCGCGTGCTCACGCAGCTCCGCCGCAAGGTCCGATTTGCCTTGTTGCTCTCCGAACTGCGCGGCGGCGCGATTCAACGCATCGATATAGGCGTGGGAAAGGCCGGCGTGGCCGGCTCCCAGCGTTTCGGCGATCGCTCTCAACTGCTGTTCTAGTTCGATGCTCACGGACATCGCTCTTTAGTCGCGCAGTCCGGGATCGGCAACCCATCCAGGCGGCTAATCATCCGCGCATCGCGCCGATGCCCAACACTTGACGGATTGTTGCCTTGCCGAGCATGCAAACGGCGGTTTTCCGATCAACGATGAAGGCATGGGCTTCCGGCGGCCGGCAAATCCGCATAAAACCATCAGTTTTTGGCTGGGGGATTCTTTCGGAGAGAGGCGTAC
>JBEEHI010000332.1:0-2677 GCA_041167305.1 Verrucomicrobiota bacterium | reverse complement strand
CGGTTTGAACGGCGCTTTTGGAAAGGCCCGTCTCTTCGGCGAGCGCGCGTAAACTCGCGGCAACCGGTTTCCATCTTTGCCGCGCCGCCTGGCCGTAGAGGTAAATGTACACGAGATACGCGGCCGGCTGGCGGTCGTGGCCGACGATATCGCGCATGAGAACGTCGAGGACGTAGTCGTCGATCGGAATGGTCTGGCGAAAACGGGGCATTTGGAAGGAGGGAGAATGAGGGATGAAGGAGAAATGGGGAAGCGGGTTTTATCCCGCTATACCGATAAACGGACAAGGATTTCTGCCGTAGAAAAGCGAGCGGCGCTGGACGTTCCGTTTGGGACGGACTAACGCTCGGATCGCCATGATAAAACAAATTAAATTCGTTAGTATTCCAGTCGCCGATCAGAACCGGGCGCTGGATTTTTACACGGAGAAACTCGGGTTCACCATCATCACCGATCAGCCGTTCGATGAGAAACAGCGCTGGATCGAGTTGCGCGTGCCGAAGGCGGAGACTCGCGTAGTGCTATTCACGCCGGAAGGCGAGGAGAAGCGGATCGGATCGATGATGCCGATGTCGTACGCCTGCGACGACATCGACAAGACTTACGAGGAATTGAAGGGGCGCGGCGTGGAGTTCGAAGGCCCGCCCCAGAAACAGCCCTGGGGCAAATACGCGATGTTCAAGGACAGCGAAGGTAATCGCTTCGTGCTCTCGGCGGACTAAGACAAGGAGACCTCACACAACGGACACGAAGGAACACAACGACTGATTTGGATTTCAAATCCAGATTTTCCTTTGTGAACCTTTGTGACCTTCGTGTGAGCCTCTTACCAGGGAATGACCTTGCGATCCTTCACGAACTTGCCGGTTAGATCGTGCGGCGCCTCGGTGGCGAGCCAGACGATGGTGGCGGCGCCTTCGCCGACAGAACGCGCAGCCCCGGGGCCGCCCATGTCGGTCCGGACCCAGCCGGGACAAACGCTGTTCACGGCGCATTTCGGCAGCGCGGCTGCGAGTTGCACGGTGACGCCGTTCAACGCGGTCTTCGAAACGCAATAGGCGGGTGCCCAGCCATCGGCGCCATCCTCGAGCTGGCCGCCGCCGCTTGAGACGTTAACGATCCGCGGCGCCTGGATTTTTCCCAGGAGCGCCGCGAACGCCTGGGCAACGAGCCATGGGCCGAGCGTATTCGTGCGCAGTGTCGTCTCGAAAATTTCCGGCGTAAGGGTCAGCGCGGATTTGTCTTCATCGAGCAGGATGCCTGCGTTGTTCACGAGCACATCGAGGCGGTCACTTTGCCGGGAAAGTTCTTCCGCCGCCGCGCGAATGCTATTGGCGTCCGAGATATCGATCTTAAGAAAAATGACGTCGCCTTCCGCGCACAGCTTTTCCGCGGCCGCGCGTCCCGCTTTTTCATTCCGTGCTCCGAGAAAAACCCTCAAGCCCTGCCGCGCCAGCTGCCGCGCCACCTCGAATCCGATCCCTTTGTTCGCGCCGGTCACCAGCGCTGTCTTCTGATTTCTCATAGCGGTTAAGCCTCACACAAAGGTCACAAAGGCACACAACGGATAATCTTTAAATCCCGTTCTTCCCCTCGGTGAACCTTTGTGACCTTTGGGTGCGGTTTCCTCAGGGCGTGGCTGGTTTCGGCGTGATCCACCTGGCGTACCAATCGAGATAACGCTTGTAGCGGTCGATGATGTAGCTCGGCTTCTTCAGGCCGTGGTTTTGGCCGGGATAAATCACCAGCTCGGTCAGCACCCCCTGGCTGCGCAGCGCCTGATACATCTGCTCGCTGTTAAGAAGCGGCACATTGAAATCGGCTTCGCCGCACAGGAAGAGCGTGGGCGTCTTGATTTTGTCCGCGTGCAGGAACGGATACGAAAGGTGCGTCCAGGTTTCAACGTTTTTCCAAGGAACCCCCAGTTCGTTTTCGTAATCGAGGATGTATTGGTCGGTGCCGTAACCGGCGAGGACGTTCGAGATCGACGCGCCGCTGGTGGCGGCTTTGAAGCGCGTGGTCGTGGCGACCAGGTAGTTCGTGGAAATGCCGCCGTAACTCCAGCCGCCGACACCGAGCCGGTCCGGATCGGCGAGGCCGCGCGCCACGGCGTCGTCAACGGCGGCGAGATCATCTTCAATGTCGCGATGTCCCCAATCGGCGTAAATCCCCATGGCGAATTTCTCGCCGCGCCCGGTGGAACCGCGCGGGTTCGGCAGGATGACGGTGTAACCGTTGGCCGCGAAAAGTTGTGCGTCGAAGCTGAACTCGCAGGCGTATTGCGATTGCGGTCCGCCATGCGGCCGGAGCAACGCGGGCGGTTTAGTGCCCGCGGCGGGCGCGTCGAGCGGATTGACGATGAAGCCGTGGATCTCAGTGCCGTCCGCGCTTTTGAATTTCGTCTCGTCGACACGAGCAAGTCGAAGATCTTTCAGGAAAGCTTCGTTGTGTTTCGTGAGATCGCGGAGCTTATCTTTCTCGACCGCGAAAATCTCGTAGGGGCGATCGGGCGTGCTCGCGCGCACAACGATTTTTCCATCACGGCTCACATCGTAGGCCGTTACTTTCCGTCGACCGGGTGTGACCGGCTGTGGCGCGCCGCCATCAACCGGGACGCGATTGAGGTTCTCCGCTCCGTCGTCTTCAACAACGACAAAGATCGATTTTCCGTCAGCGG
>JBEEHI010000331.1:0-15980 GCA_041167305.1 Verrucomicrobiota bacterium | reverse complement strand
CCGAGACCGAGCAGTAGCGGCGTCATCGCGAGATCGCCGGCCATTTCGCCGCACACTCCTACCCAGATATCGTGCGCGTGGCCGGCGTCGGCCACCATCTTCAAGAGGCGCACGACGGCGGGATGCGTCGGCTGATACAAATGCGCTACCCGCTCGTTCGTGCGATCGACGGCGATCCCGTACTGAATCAAATCGTTCGTGCCGATGCTGAAAAAGTCGATCTCGCGCGCAAGCCGCTCGGCGCACATCGCGGCGCTCGGGATTTCGATCATCGCACCGACTTCCGTTTTCGGATCGAACTCGTGGCCCTCTTTCTGCAATTCCGCTTTGCACTCTTCGAAAACCTCGAGGGCGCGATTGAGTTCCTCCAACCCCGAGATCATCGGGAACATCACCTTCACGTTTCCGACCGCACTGGCCCGGACGATCGCGCGGAGTTGCGCCTTGAAAATATCGAGGCGCTCGAGCGAGAAGCGGATCGCGCGATGACCGAGGAATGGATTCAGCTCGTCATCGCCATCAAGCGCCCCGGCGAGCTTGTCCCCGCCCAAGTCGAACGTGCGAATGATGAGCGGATGCGGCTGCACCTGCTCCGCCACCTTGCGATACGTCGCGTATTGCTCTTCTTCGCTCGGCAGCGTAGTGCGGTTGAGGTAGAGAAATTCCGTCCGGTAAAGACCGATCCCCTCGGCGCCATTACGCGGAGCGGCTTCCACTTCATCCGGCAGTTCGACGTTCGCGGAGAGGACGATGTGGCGGCCGTCGCGCGTCGTTGATTTGGTTTCGCGCAACCCCGTGAGCTGCTGGGTCACGAGCGAGCGCTTGTGTTCCAGCTCGCCGTAATGCCAGAGCGTCTCCGGCGTTGGATCGAGAATCAGCAGGCCGTTGTAGCCATCCAGCAATACTTCGCGCCCGCTCTCCAGCTTTTCGCTGGCGTCGTGCAATCCGACGACGGCCGGGATGCCGAGCGACCGCGCCATGATCGCGGTGTGCGAGGTCCGGCTGCCCAGGTCTGTCGCCAACCCGAGGACGTACTGCCGATTCATTGTCGCCGTGTCGGACGGTGTGATGTTATGCGCGAGAAGAATGTGGGGATGCGTGAGGCCCAGGAAATCCTTCGGCGCTTTGCCTTGGAGATTTCGCACCACGCGCCGGGTCACATCCTGGATGTCGAGCGCGCGCTCGCGCAGGTACGGATCGTCGATCTTGCTCAACGTTTCGGCGTAATGCGTCGCCACTTCCTGGAAAACGAATTCGACGTTGCAGAGGTCGGCCTGCAGTTTACGCAGGACTTCGTCGATCAGCGTCCGGTCTTCGACCACGAGCAGGTGCGCGTCGAAAATACCCGCGTCCTTCGCGCCGATGGACTGCGCGATCTGCTCCTGCATCTCGAGAATCTGGGACCGCGTCTGGATGAGCGCCGTCTCGAACCGGCCGATCTCGTGCGCCACTTCCGAAGGCTCGATCCGATGGCGCGCGATTTCGTCCCGATCATCCTCGGCGACGTAGAGCGCACTTCGAGCGACGCCGGGGGAAACCCCCACGCCCTGGATGCGCGTCTCCGATTTTGCGTTCTCGCCGCTCATGCAGAGAGAGTAGCGCGGGTGTCAATGGCGCGCTTGTTGTAGCCCGGATCGATGATCCCGGCGAGACGGGAACGCGGTCTGACTCAACCGGGATCATCGATCCCGGCTACAGATCAATCTTCGTGGAACTTCTTCAGGATCAGCTCTTCGAGTTCTTCCATCACCTTGTCGGCGTCCCCGCCTTCGCATTGGATGGTGAGCTTCGAGCCCTGGCCCGCGGCGAGCATCATCAGGCCCATGATGCTTTTGCCGTTGATCCGTTCGCCTTCCTTTTCCACCCAGACTTCGGAACGATAACGGCTCGCGATCCGGACGAACATCGCCGCGGGACGCGCATGCAAGCCAAGCCGGTTGATGATCGTAATTTCTTTCTCGATCTTCTGCCCGGCACTCGCCGATCTCCGGTTCAACAGGCCCATTAGTCTTCCTTTTTCTCCATCAAGTTGAGCAGCTTGTCATTAAATTCCATCGCGCTGTTACGCCCCAGACCTTTCAACTTCTGGTCCATCGCCGCAACTTCAACCAAACGCGCGATGTCCCGCCCCGGCCGGACCGGGATCGTGACGTGCGGCACTTTGAGTTTCAGGATTTCGTAAAATTCCCGGTCGAGCCCGATGCGGTCCACCTCTTCCAGCTCCTGCCAATCCTTGAGCGTCACCACCATATCGAGCCGCTTCTCGGTCCGAATGCTGCCGATGCCAAAAATGGACGCCACGTTGATGATCCCAATGCCGCGCACTTCCATGTGGTCACGCGTCAAATCCGGCGCAGTCGCCATTAGCTCGCGGCCCTCGAACGATGTTACCCGGGTCACGTCGTCGGCCACGAGGCTGTAGCCGCGTTCGATCAAGCCGAGCGCGCACTCGCTTTTCCCGATGCCGCTTTGGCCGCGGATCAAGACGCCCACGCCGAGGATATCCACCATGCTCCCGAACTCGGTTACGCTCGGGGAAAAATCGACTTCCATCGCGATCGTGGCCGCGTTGATGAAGCGCATCGTCACCATCGGCGTGCGGAAAACGGCCACCTGCAACTCTTCCGCCACCGCCAGCAGATCGGCATCGAGATGCGCGCCGCGCGAGGTTACCAGGCAGGGAATTTTTTGCGCGCACAGATTGCGAAAGCGCAGGACGCGTTGCCTGCGGGAAAGACTTTCCAGGTACGATTGCTCGGCCGCGCCGAAAACCTGCACCCGTTTCTCAGCGAAATAATTGTAGAACCCCGAGAGCGCCAGGCCCGGGCGGTTGATGGTCGGTTCGCGGATCTTGCGATCAAAGCCGACTCGCTTCCCTTCCAATTTCAGTTGCAGCTTCGCCCCGTGCGCCCGGTAAAAGCTTTCCACGGTGACGACCGGAATATTTTTCCGCTGGTCGCTTCCGGAAGAGATCGGTTGGGCTGAAGGTTTGTCGGCCATCGCCCCTCTCCTTTATCGCGAGACCGCGGTGATTTCCACCGTGGATGTCTGGCGACGAGTGCGAAGCTGGAGCTTCAGGGGCCAGGTCCGTCCCCAAGCGACCCCTCGTTCCCAAGCTCCAGCTTGGGAACGCACTTGTCTTCGAAGCTCTGCTTCGGCACCGTGGACTTCGAGATGCGTAGTCGCTATCTCATTCACCACCCAGACCGCGCCCACTTCGTAACTTCGACAATCGTCGAGTGGCTTCCCGTTTTCACGTCACCAGCATGCTGCGACCTCCTTGTGAATTCACTGCAACACTGCCGCGAACACAAGAAACTGAAAATTTACGCCTGGGTGATCATGGACAATCATTTCCACGCCATCCTCGCTGCGCCGGATCTATCAGCGAGTCTGCACGATCTCAAGAGTTTCACCGCCCACGAAATCCTAAGACAGCTCGCCGAGGAAAGACGCGAATGGCTCCTGGATCGGCTTCATTATCGCCGCGCAGCTCACAAGCCGACCGAACATCAGGTCTGGCAGGAAGGCTCGCATCCGCAGGTAATCCACGATGATGCGACGATGCTGCAGAAGCTGGAATACCTTCACAACAACCCGGTGAAGCGTGGATGGGTGGCGGCGCCGGAACATTGGCGGTATTCGTCGGCACATGAATGGTTGGGCGGAGCACAGCCGTTTCTGCGCTGCGATGCGTGGCTTTGACCGTCAGCGAAGCGGAGCTTCGAAGAGTAAGTGCGTTCCCAAGCTAGAGCTTGGGAACGAGGGGCCGTATGAGAGCGCCCCGACTCTAATTAATCTTCACCAGCTCGATGTCGAAGACGAGATCGCCGCTCACCGGGCCGTTGCCGGCGTAGGCCAGCGCTTCGGGAATCCAGAAGCGGCGCTTCTCGCCTTCGACCATCAACTGCAAGCCCTCGGTCCAACCCGGAATGACTCGATTCAATCGGAATGTCGCCGGCTCGTGGCGCGCGTACGTGCTATCGAACAATTTCCCGTCCGTCGTCCAACCGGAATAATTTACGGTGACTGAGCCGGTCGCTTCGGGGTGCCGAACGCCCGTGCCGGGTTTGAGAATTTTGTAACTGAGTCCCGTGCCGGTGCGTGTCGCGTCAGCGGGCGCCCGTTGCACGTCGTCCGGCGCCTTGGTCGGATCGACGGACGTTTCTTTCGGAGGAGGCGCCTTGAACGAAATCAATTCGACGTCGAATACCAGCATTCCCGCCGGTCGTCCTTCCTTCCCTTTGTAGGCGAGTTCTTCGGGAATCCAGAAGCGCCGCTTTTCTCCCGCGACCATGAGCTGCACGCCTTCCGTCCAACCTGCAATCACTTTATCGAGCGGGAACGTCACCGGCTTTCCGCCCGTCAGCGAGCTGTCGAAGTTCTTCCCATCTGTCGTCCAGCCGCTGTAATGCACCGTGACCAGATCGTTCTTCGCTGGATGTGTCGCGCCTTTGCCGGACGTCAGAATTTTCGACGCGAGACCGGAGGCGGTTTTCTCCGCGTCAGCGGGCGGTGCCGCGACGTCCTCGGGCGCCGGAACAGCTTTCGGATCTGAAGTTTGGGCAAGGGCGAGCGTGGCCATCGCCCACAGGACTATCGCAATCATTCTTGGCATCGTCATCATCGGTGAGTGGATTGGCCGGCGCACTTCATCTATCCCGAGGCGCGCCCGGAAACAAGGAGCGGCGATTTGTAAACTCGTTCGAGATGAATTCAAAACCGAATGCGCTAATATCCAACTCATGACCATTCGCTTCCTCCTGCTCCCCTTCCTTGCATTGCCGCTGATCGTCTTCGCCGAGCCGGTAACGCCGGCGCCGTCCCCTTCCCCCGAAGCGAGCGCCGCAACCCAGAGCTCGCAAGCAGTCACGCCTTCGAAATCGGTCGAGAACTCGGTGGTCAAGGTGTTCTCCACGCTGCGCGCGCCTGACCCCGCCAAGCCGTGGAGCAAACAATCGCCCGCCGAGATCACGGGAAGCGGAGCCGTCATTGCCGGCAAGCGCATCCTGACGAACGCGCACGTCATTCTCTACGCCAGCGAAGTCCAGATCCAGGCCAACCAGGCCGGCGACAAAATTTCCGCGCACGTGGAGGCAGTCGCCCCGGGAATTGATTTGGCTGTGCTCAAGCTCGATGACGAAAAATTCTTCGATTCGCATCCGCCTTTGAAGGTTCGCAAGAATTTGCCGGACGCCAAGGACGCGGTCATGGCCTACGGCTATCCAACGGGCGGGACGAGCTTATCCATCACCAAAGGGATCATCTCGCGAATCGAGTTCACGGGTTACAACATGTCGACGCCGGGGCTGCGCATCCAGATCGACGCCGCGATCAATCCCGGGAACAGCGGCGGCCCGGCGGTGGTAAACGATGAGATGATCGGTCTCGCGTTTAGCCATCTCCACGGCGCGCAGAACATCGGCTACATAATCCCGACCGAAGAGATCGAACTCTTCCTGAAAGACGTGGCTGACGGCCATTACGACGGCAAGCCGGCGATGTATGATGACGTGCAAACGCTGGAGAACCCGGCGCTGCGGTCGTTTCTCCATCTGCCTCCATCGGTTGAAGGCATCCTGGTCCATCGCCCTTTCAGCACCGACGCTTCCTACCCGCTCAAGGAATGGGATTTGATCACGAAGATTGGCGATACGCCCGTGGACGACCAGGGCATGATCAAAGTAAGCGACAATTTGCGGCTGCGTTTCACGTACCTCATTCAAAAACTCGCAAAGCAAAACAAAGTCCCGCTCACTCTTTTCCGCGGTGGCAAAGAGTTGAAGATCGATTTCCCTTTGTTGTCCCATCGACCTTTGGTGATTCCCGATCTGGAAGGGACCTACCCCTCGTACTTTGTTTACGGTCCGATGGTTTTTGCCGACGCCACCAACGAGTTCCTCGGCTCGGCCGCGCGGGAGCGCCAGCCCAGTGGGCTCATGGGCATGCTCACTTTCGTTGGCAGCCCGCTCATCACAAGAGTCGGGGATAAACCGGCCTTTGAGGGTGAGAGATTAGTCATAGTCACATCGCCTTTTTTCCCGCACAAACTCGCCAAGGGCTACGGCAATCCGGCCTGGCAGGTGGTAAAGACGGTCAATGGCCATCCGATCAAAAACCTTGCGCATTTGGTCGAAGTCTTGCGCGATTTGAAGGACGACTTTGTGACCTTCGAATTCACCGCCCGCGCCACTGGCGAGACGATCGTCTTTCCGCGCACGGAAATGATCTCAGCGACGAACGAGATCCTGACTGATAACGGCATCCGCAGTCAGGGTTCACCCGACATCTTAAAGATTTGGGAAACCAAGCCGTAGCCGGCTGAGTTCAGTTCGCGGTCGGCTCGATCAAGCCGAAATCGCCGCTTCTCCGGCGGTAAAGCACACTCACCCGCGCGCTGCGGGCATTCAGGAAAACCAGGAATTGCCGGTGCGACATTTCCAACTGCAGGACCGCTTCATCGACGAACATCGGTTTCACCGGAAGCCGCTCGGTCCGCACGACCGCATGCTCGTTATGCTCGTCCTCCTCGACCGGCTCGGGATGGAGCACCTGTTCTTCGAGATGCTGGACAATGTCCTTTCGCGGCCGGTGTTTTCGCATGAGCCGCGTTTTGTATTTCCGCATCTGCCGCTGGACCTTGTCCGTGACGGCATCGATCGCGGCATACATGTCGTTGGTCTCTTCGCAGGCCTCGATCGTGATGTGATTCGAGCAAACGAGAACGACTTCGGCTGAGTGCCGGTATTTCTCCACTTCGAGAATGACGTGCGCCTCGATGATCTTGGGATAATCGAGATGCAGGCTCTCGATCTTGCGCGTGCAATAATCGTTGATCGCCTCGGTGACCTGGAGATGGCGGCCGGTAACTTTGACGGTTGGGTGAGCGTTGGTCGTTATCACGTCTTTCCTTTCGCTTACATTTGAAAACGCTCGCCGAGATAGAGCTGGCGGCTGATGGGATCGTTGATGAGAAAATCCTTCGTGCCTTCGCTCTCGACCCGGCCTTCGAAAATGAGGTAGGCGCGGTCGACGATGGAGAGCGTCTCGCGCACGTTATGGTCCGTGATCAGAATGGCGAGCCCGGACTTGCGAAGATTGACCACGATCTGCTGAACATCATAGACCGCGATGGGGTCGACGCCACTGAATGGTTCGTCAAGCATCAGCAGGCTCGGCTGGGTGACGAGTGAGCGCGCGATCGTCAGCCGGCGCTTCTCGCCACCGCTCAAGGTGAGCGCGGTGTTCTTCGCGATCCGCTCGATGCCGAACTGGTGAAGCAACTGGTCGCAGCGCTGCCGCCGCTCGTACTTGCTCAGCGGCAGGGTCTCGAGAATCGCGAGAATATTTTGTTCCACCGTCATCTTGCGAAAAATCGATTCTTCCTGCGGCAGATACCCCATGCCGAGCCGCGCCCGTTTATACATTGGGTATTTCGTCACATCGGTGCCGGAGAAAATGACGCGACCGCTGTTTGGCCTAACGAGTCCCACGATCATGTAGAAGCTGGTCGTTTTCCCCGCGCCGTTCGGCCCGAGCAGCCCGACGATCTCGCCCGCGCGCACCTTGATATCGACGCCGTTCACCACCGCGCGCCCGCCGTAAATCTTTACGAGCTGCTCCGTGGAAAGAACGAATTCCCCCGCTCCCGGTTTGGCGGAACCGGCGGCGGTCGTTGGTGCGGTCGCAGTGGGCATGATCAAGGTTTCGCTGTCGAGGAGGGCGAGGGCGTAGGTGTCGATTCCGATTTGGGCGGCTGGCGAATCTCCGTCCGGCTCGGCCCGTTGGTTTGCAATTCACCCTTCTCGTTCAAGACCATGACCGTGTCGGGACTCGTGGCCACGTGAGTATTTAATCCCTGCTGCACCCGCGGATTCCCCGTCAGCTCGAAGTTTCCATTCTTCGCCGTGTAAACCGCCTTGTCCGAGCGGCCCACCATTTTGCTCGGCGGTCCCCCGGCCGGGTCGGGCCGCTCGCGCACGACGCCGACATTTCCCTCCACGATCGCTTTGTCCAAGCCCCCTTCACTCTGTTTATTACTGAGATAAATCGTGAGCTTGTCTCCCTGGATTTGAAAACGCGGGTCGATCACGATGATGTGGCCGTTGAACACGCCGATCGATTTCGAGGACTCGAATACAGCCTTGTCCGCATAAATCTCCGTGACGATGGGTTCCGCCGGTGGCCCCGGTGAGGCCTCTGGCTTCGACTTATCGATCGCACTTTTGTCGGGACTAACTTTTACGGCCTTCGGAGTTGCAGAGGGAGAACTTTCCGGAGTCCTCCGCAGGGTGGCGGGCGCGGAACCCTGGCCGCGGGCAATTCCAGCCAGCGCCGCGAGGCAGAGCATTGCGCAAACCGCGACGGAGTACCTCATTTCGGTTCATCTTCCGGTGTGCGCGCTTTGCCCCGGACCACCATCTTGACATTGCCCTCCAGTGAGCCCAGCCGCGTCACCATTTCAAATTTCATCGTGTCGCCGGCCACTTCGAAATCGGCGCGCTTCACCGTCGAACGGACGTTGGAAGTGAGTACCTGCGTCTTCAGGTTGAACACGGACTTGTCCATGCTGATTTCGAGATCCGGCTTCTCGGTCTCGGCCGTAAACGTGGTGAATTTTACGCCCAGGAATTCGATATTCTGGTCGTCCAGGCGACGAGTCACGCCTGCCTGGAGTTTGCCGCGCATCCGACCCGCGCGATCGAAATCAGGGAGCACCAGGCCCTTCGCGTCGTGTCCGGTGGCGATGGGCACGTCCTTGATCCCCTCCTCCGGTTTCGGTCGCGACGGCTTTTTTTTCGGCTCGACCGTGGCGGACGGAGTCGGACTCTTGCCTTCCGATTTCGGCCCCTTCTTTTCGGCCGCGACGACGGCGCACGTCAGCAAAATGAGAAGCAAAAGAGCGGAAGAGGCGCTGGCGATTCCAGCGCGACCGCTACGAAACGGCAGCATGAATAGCTTTTAACATGCGAAGATGCTTCGGCAACTGCTTTAGCGGAATCTGGTTCGGCCCATCCGACAAAGCGCGCGCCGGGTTCTCGTGCACCTCCATGAAAATGCCGTCGCAACCGGCCGCCATCGCCGCGCGCGCCAGGACGGGAGCGAGTTCGCCATCGCCCGAAGTCGCGTCGCCCGCGCCCCCGGGACGTTGCACGGAGTGGGTGGCGTCGAAGATCACGCGGTAACCGGCCTGTCGCATCCAGTAGAGCGAACGGAAATCGGCGACCAGGTTGTTATAGCCGAAGGTTGTCCCGCGCTCAGTGAAGACGAAGTTCTTGTTCCCGAACGCCGCCAGCTTCTCGGCAATGTTCTTCACGTCCCACGGCGCGAGGAACTGGCCTTTCTTGACGTTGATCACCCGGCCGGTTGCAGCGGCGGCCTCGAGCAGATCGGTTTGCCGGCAGAGGAATGCGGGGATCTGCAAAACGTCGATGACATGGCCGGCGATCTCCGCTTCCGCTGGCGAATGCACATCGGTCGTGACGGGCACCTTCAACTCCGCGCCGATCGCTGCCAGAATTTCGCAGCCTTCCTCGACTCCAATTCCGCGATACGACCGGACCGACGTGCGGTTCGCCTTGTCGTACGACGCCTTGAAAATAAACGGGACCGATTCCGCCTTGCAGATTTCCGCGATCCGTCGCGCCATTCGCCAGACAAACTTTTCCGACTCAATCACGCACGGACCGAGGATAAACGCCGGCTTCGCGCCACCAATCGTAACGGAGCGAATCTTGAGTGGCTTGGGTTTCACAGGAAAGGATGATCAATCAAAAAGGCATCTCACACAACGGGCACAAAGGATCACGACGAAGGATTTTCAGAATTGCTTCCTACCGTTGTGTTCCGTTGTGCCCGTTGTGTGAGGCATTCCCTCGAACGAGATCGTAAAGCGCAAACGGCAAGTAGAGGACGAAAAAGAAAATCAGCGCCAGCAGATGCATCTGCAAAATGTAGATGACGCGGTGATCGGATAGAGCATCGAGGAGCGACGCGGCCGCGGGTTTGTGGAGAAGATATCCGTAGTTCTCGCCCGTGAGCAGATCGACAGTGATCGCGAGTACGAAATACAGCTCCGACCAGGCGAAAACGCGCACGATCGAAATCCAGTGCGGCCGGAATTTTTTCATGATCATGACGAAGGCGATGGCGACCACGATCCCGGAATGCGCGATGAAAAAGGTGAGGAACCGAATATCGGGAAAGGCGTATTTCAAATCCGGGGTGAGAATCGCCTGCAAGGTCCCGCCGATGCCCCAGAAGTAGGCGACCTCGAGCCAGCGCGCGCGCCCGGTGAGGAGCGCCACCATGATCGCAATCATCGCCCAATCGCAGAGCTGGAACGGCAGCGCCTTTTGCCACGCCAGGCCGGCCGTCAGCGCGAGATAGATTTCGTAGCCGACATAGTTGAACAGGAGGAGACCCGCGAGTAACTGCGCAATGATTCGCTCGCTCCGGGGCCACCGGCTTTTCCGCGCGAACGCCGCAAAGACAAACGGCAGCGAAATCGTGAGCGCGATCACGACCAGATGGGCCAGCCCGAAAGGCCGGAACGCGCGGGCGGCATCCATGGCCGCGATAAAATCAATCGGCCCCGGAATCCACAAGCACTATCGGATTACCCAGAGATTGCAGGGAATCACGTCGGTGATCCAGGCGGCGTGCGCCGGCAAACCGTCGCCGCAGGCCGTGGGATCGACCGGCACCGCGAGCAGCGAGGCGTCGATCGCCTGGATGAAATCGAGCGCGGCATATCCGGTGTTGCCGCGAATACAGCGGGCCTCGATCGGGACATCGTTCGGCCCAGCCGAGTCGATGAATTTCTCGAGCGCGACCTCTTCCTCTTCCAACGTGCGCGCGCCTTCGGCTCCGGCCGCGGGCGGGTCCGTTCGCGCCTTGGCCCGCGCTTCATCGAAGGTCGTATAAACGCGAATGACATAAAGTTTTTCGCATTCCTCGAGAGCGGCCAGGTGCAGCGCCTTGAGCAGGGCCGCGCGCCCGTGGTCGGAGTAGTCGGCCAGGAAAACAATTCGACAGAGCGGCTTCGGTTCTCTCTCCGGCTTGGTGAAAAGAATTACAGAACAGTCGGCCTTGCGGACCAGCGTTCGTGCGACATTCCCGAGAAACGGCCGCAGAACCACTTCCTTCTCCAACGCGCCCGCGACGAGCAGATCGATCTCATTCAGCCGGGCTGCTTCCAGGATTGCGGCCGCCGCATCTTCGCCTTCCTGATAATGGATCGCCGAATCTTCCGGCAGCGCGAGTTCGAGAAGCGCCGCGGAGAATTTCCGGGACGTTTCGTCGTCGCGAGTTCCGACATAAATGAGCTGGAGCTGTCGGCAAAGCCGGTCCCGGACGCGCTTCCCTTCCGCGAGCACCAGGAGAAATCGCGGCGAAAACGCGCTGGCCACGCCGACGGTCCGATAAGGAGGATCGATCATTTTCGCGCGAGGTATTGTGGGAGGTTAAACCCCGCTCGGCAACTGGCGGGCGAAAACTTCCTGAAATTCGACGTTGGACGTTGGGCGTTGGACGTTGAACGTTTGCCCTCAATGATCCGCCGCGCCATTTATCCCGGCAGCTTCGATCCGGTCACATTCGGTCACCTCGATGTCATCGATCGCGCCCGAAAATTATTCGATGAAGTCATCGTCGCCGTCGCCCACAACGACCAGAAAAACCCGCTCTTTTCCCTCGAGGACCGACTTGCCTTTCTCAAGAACGCGCTTGGGAAAATCAAAAACGTCGAAGTCGCACCGCTCGACGGATTGCTGGTAAACTTCGCTCTGGCTCGGAAAGCGACCGCCGTTATCCGCGGGCTGCGCGCCATTTCCGATTTCGAGTTCGAGTTCCAAATGGCGCTGATGAACCGCAAGCTCGAAGCGACCGTCGAGACGATTTTCCTGATGCCAAAAGAGGAATACACCTATCTGAGCTCGCGGATCGTAAAGGAGATTGCGCGGCTCGGCGGCGACGTGAAGGATTTTGTTCCGGCGCGCGTCGCGACGGAACTCAGGCGAAAATTCAAGCAATGAAGGTCCATCTTCGACACATCCAGGCGGATGGCCTGCATCTCGAAGGCGAGGAGGAATGTCCGATTCCCGAACTTGCCGCGGAAGGGGTCACCTGCACCGGGCCGTTGCGTTACTCGCTCGATCTCGGGATTTCCGAAGGGGCGCTCTGGGTAACGGGCCATCTCGTCCAGCCGGTCGAATTGAAATGCGTGCGTTGCCTCGAGCCGTTTCCGTTCGAAATCGAAGTCCCTGCATTCTCCATCCACCAGGAATTAACGGGGCCGGAGCTGATCGATCTCGCTCCCTACGTGCGCGAGGACATTTTGTTGAATCTTCCCGCGCATCCTCATTGCGATCGCGAAGGCGGACGGAAGTGCCCGGCCGCGTTGCCTGAGACGCCAGCGGCGGAGGCGGATAGCAAACGCGCGCCAGACTGGAGCGCGCTGGATAAGCTGAAGCTTTAATCCAGGAATTCCTGCTCCTGATCTTGATCCTGCTCCTGATCCTTCCAGAAGATTAGGATCATGATCAGGAGCATGAGCATGATGGGAGGCAAACTCGGTTGTCTTTTGGCAAAAGCCTGCTTTCCTACTCCCCTTCTTATGGGAGTTCCCAAACGCAAAACTTCGAAGATGCGCCTGCGCACCCGCAAGGCGTCGCATCGCTGGCAGCCGCCGCAGTTGAACAAGTGCACCCAATGCGGCAGTACTGTCGCGTCGCACACCGCTTGCCCTGCCTGCGGTTATTACAAAGGCCGCCAGGTCCTGAGCGTTGGGGCGTAATTGTAGCCGGGGTCGGTGACCCCGGTCTGCTTTTCAGTCAATTACACCGGCCGGGATCACCGATCCCGGCTACAACTGCGGGAAGCCGTTACCATTTTTGATTTTGCATTCGTTCCCTGAACCCCGCAAAATCCCGCTCCGATGAAAATCGCTCTCGATGCCATGGGTGGCGATTTCGGCCCGCCCAATATTGTGAGCGGAGCCGTCCTGGCGCTGAAGGAGTATTCTTACATCGGGAAGCTGTTTCTCGTCGGCGACACACCCCGGATCGAGGCGGAACTCAAGAAGCATAAGTGCAACGATCGCCGGATCGAGATTGTCCACGCCACTCAGGTCGTCGATATGTGCGATCGCGCGGTCGATGCGGTCCGCCGAAAAAAAGATTCATCGGTGAGTCGCGCTGTCGATCTCGTAAAAAAAGGAGACGCGGCAGCCGTCGTCAGCGCCGGTCATACCGGTGCGGCCGTCGCGGCTACCACGATAAAGCTCCGCACGCTTCCGGGCGTGGATCGTCCCGGCATCGCGGCCGTTATTCCATCGGAGACTAACGTCTTTGTTCTGATTGACGCCGGCGCCAATAGCGACCCGCGGCCAGAGCACATGCTCCAGTACGCCATCATGGGCTCGGTTTATTCTCGCCATGTGCTCCGCTACAAAAAGCCGAGCGTGGGTTTGATGTCGATCGGCGATGAAGACATGAAGGGCAGCGATCTGACCAAGGAAGTCTTCAAGATGCTCAAGCTGAGCGACCTTAATTTCCGCGGCAACATCGAAGGGCACGATCTGTTCGCCGATCCCGTCGAGGTCGTGGTCTGCGATGGATTTGTCGGCAACGTGATTTTGAAAACGTGCGAGTCGATCAGCGACGCGATCTTCAAATGGCTCAAGCACGAGCTGATGAAATCGGGGGCCCGGATGGCGGGCGCGTATCTGGCGCGGAACGCGTTCAAGACCATCAAGAAAAAGGTGAACTACGAGGAGTATGGCGGGATGCCACTCCTGGGCGTGAACGGGATTTGCATCATCGCCCACGGCGCCAGCACGCCGAAGGCAATCAAGAACGCGTTACGGGTGGCGGCCGAATCGATTGAACACCAGGTGAACCCGCATATCGTCGAGGAAATCAGCCGCCATCATGAAAAAGCAGCCTCGCTCGAGCCCGCGCTCCGGTAAGTCGAATCGCACCGTTTCGATCGTCGGCACCGGCAGCTACATGCCGGAAAAAATCCTGACCAACGCCGATCTGACCGCGATCGTCGACACGACGGACGAATGGATCACGACGCGGACCGGAATTAAGGAACGGCGCATCGCGGCGAAGGACGAGCAAACCAGCGACATGGCCACCAAGGCCGCACTGAAGGCGCTCGAGCAGGCGGAAGTAGACCCGAAGGAGGTCGATCTCATCCTCGTCGCAACCGCCACGCCAGACATGCTCTTTCCGGCGACAGCTTGTTTCGTTCAGAAGAAGATCGGCGCGAAAAACGCCGCCTGTCTCGATATCTCGGCGGCTTGCGCCGGCTTCCTGTTCGGCATCGAGATCGCGCAGCAGTTCATCACGTCGCACACCCACAATACCGTGCTCGTCATCGGCGCGGAGAAACTGAGCTCAATCACAAATTGGACCGACCGCAACACCTGCGTGCTTTTTGGCGACGGCGCGGGCGCGGCCGTCCTGCAGCATCGGGGTCGCGCGCACGGAGTGATCAGCACGCACATCGGGAGCGACGGCGAGTTCACCGATATTCTTTTCATGCCGGGCGGCGGCTCGCGTTGTCCGATCACGAAGGAGAACGCGCACATGCACCTGGCGACGATCCACATGACGGGGAAGGACGTTTACAAGCAGGCCGTCATCTCGATGCTGAATGCCTCCAAAAAAGCGCTCGAGCAAGCGGGCCTTACCACGGACGACATCGCCTGCGTCATTCCACACCAGGCGAATCTCCGCATCATCGAAGCGATCGCGGACCGGCTGAAAATCCCGCTCGACCGTTTCTTTGTGAATCTCGACAAGTATGGCAACACCTCCGCCGCAGCCGTCGCGATGGCGCTCGATGAAGCGAACCGCACCGGTCGAATCAAGCGCGGCGACTACGTCTTGATGGTCGTTTTCGGTGGCGGATTAACGTGGGCGAGCACGGTGGTGGAATGGTGAAGTTGTAGGGCGTCTGTGTCAGACGCCTCCCTCTTTGGCGTTTCACAGAAACGCCCTACAATCACAGAATGCTAATAGAGACTCACGCCCATCTCGACTACCCGGACTTCGCTCCGGATTTCGATGATGTCCTCCGACGCGCGACGGATGCCGGCGTAACCCGCATCATCACGATCGGGACGTCGGTAGAAAGCAGCCGGCGCGCGGTCGAGCTGGCTGAGAAATATCCGAACGTCTTCGCGGTCGTCGGCGTTCACCCGACTTATGTGGAGGAATCGGGCGAGGACGTGATCACGCCGTTGCGCGAATTGGCGCAGAATCCGCGCGTGGTCGCGATCGGCGAAACGGGTCTGGATTATCACTCATTGCCCAGCCTGGAACTGGCCAAGGAGCGAAAGGCTACCCAGGTTTTCCTGAAGGTACTGCAGACCTCGACGGAAGAGCAGCTGGAGGCGGAAATCCACGACGGCGCCTATAAATCGAAACAGGCCAGTCTCTTTGAACAGCAGCTCGATCTCGCGGGCGAATTGGGACTGAACGTGGTGATTCATCAACGCGATGCCTGGACCGACACCCTCGAAATCATGCGGCCTTACACCGGCAAAGTGCGCGGCGTTTTCCATTGCTTCGGCGGCTCGCTCGAGCAGGCCCAGGAAGTTCTCGATCTCGATCATTTGGTTTCATTCACGGGCATCGTCACGTTCAAGAATGGCGTGAGTGTCCGCGAAGTGGCGGCGAAAGTTCCACTCTGGAAATTCATGGTTGAGACCGATTGCCCGTATCTCGCCCCGGTGCCATTTCGCGGGAAGCGCTGCGAACCGGCGCACACGAGGCTCGTGGCCGAGTCAATAGCCGCCGCCCGCGGGATTTCGCTCGATGAAATTGCAGAGGCGACGACGGAGACCGCCGAAAAGTTTTTCCGATTTAATCGATGATCCGCCGACTATTCTTTCTCGCCGCCGTCTCCGTTCTGATCAGCTCGTGCGTCGCGCCAGATACGCGCCATCGCATCGTGGTCAGCATCCC
>JBEEHI010000330.1:0-23567 GCA_041167305.1 Verrucomicrobiota bacterium | reverse complement strand
TCTTCGCGGCCGGTGAGCTTCACTTGCAACTGGTCGGCGATGGCTTTGGCCACCTCGCTCTCGACCGAAAAGACGTCGGTCAGTTTGCGATCGAACGTTTCCGCCCAGAGATGAGAATCATTGGCCGCTTTGATGAGCTGCACGTTCACGCGGACGGCGTCCCCCCTTTTCTGGACACTCCCTTCCAGGATATGCGCCACCCCGAGTTCCCGCGCGATGTCCGACAAATTTTCCGGCGCGCTCTTGTAATGCTGCGTTGATGTCCGCGAGATGACCTTTAGTCCGGCGATCTTCGATAACCGGGTCAGGATTTCATCCTGGATGCTTTCCGTGAAGTAGGCGTTGGCTTTTTCTTCACTCCGGTTTTCGAACGGAAGCACCGCCACGCTTTTCTCCGGAACGCCCGTCTCCCCCGGAATGTCGGTGCGGAAATGCCGGAAAACCATCACGCCGATCACCGCCAGCAGCACGCCGATGATTACAAAATCGAGGGCCCGCCCCGTCCGCCGGACCGTCGATTTTCCGGTGGTAACGTCTTCGGTGTGCTTGATGCCCTCGGGCGTGATCTCGTAAGCCCAGGCAAGGACGAGGGCGACCGGGAAACCCAGGGCCAACGCTAGGATTACCAACCGTGCACCCCAGTTCGGAATTTCGAAAACGGGAAAAATCTGGGTGGTTACCTGAATGAGCAGCCAGCTAACCACTCCATAGGCGACGGCGACCCTGTAAACGTTTCGTCGCTGTAACTCCGCGAAAAATTTCTTTAGGTTCACTGCATTTTTCCGCGAGGGACGAAATTGTCCTATCAGTGGCTCGAAGAGCTGACGAGGGAAATCAACGAGCCGGTGCCGGAGCGGGAATCCCCGGACGCCGGAGTCCTATTTCACTCCGGTCGCAAAAACGGTCTGGAAATGGGGGCTTTGTTTTTCGCGCGAGACCACAGTGACTTCGATCTGCTTGAACCCGGCGGCTTCGAGGAATTGGTGAAGCTGCACTTCGCTGAAGCCCAGCCAGTGGTCGGCGTAAAGTTCGCGGGCGCGCTCGAAACGGTGGCTGAGCAAATCGAGGATAACGAGGCGGCCTCCCTTTCGAAGGATGCGGTGGGCGCTGGCGATCGCGCGCTCGGGATGGATCGCGTGGTGCAAGGCCTGGCTGAGGATCGCGAGATCGACCGCGCCCTTCGCGATGGGCGGATCTTCGATGTCGCCCAAACGGTACTGGAGATTCGCGAAACCGTGCTTCTTCGCGAGTTGCGCGCCGAACTCCACCATCTTCGGCGCGTTATCGATCGCAATGACTTTGCGCGCGGTCCTGGCGAGGAGTTGCGAGAGCGTGCCTTCGCCGGCGCCGAGATCGGCGACAGTCAGTGCAGGTAACAACGAGATCAGTGTATGGGCCAATGCCTGCCAGGAACGCCCGGGGACATAACTGCGCCCGAATTTTCCCGCGAGCTCGTCGAAATATTCGCGGGCTTTGTCGCGGCGCTTGCGCAAGGCGAGCTGGAGCGCGGTGCGATCGCGCGCCGTTTCCGGCATCTCCCGCGCGAGCGCCCGGATCAGCTCGCTCACTTTCGCGCGGGCGGCGTTGCGCTCCTGTTTCGCGGTCAGGCCGTAGTAAACGTTCTTGCCCGAGCGCCGGTCGTCGACGACACCGGCGCGTTTCAACTGCGCGAGATGGCTGGAGATTCGCGACTGTCCCATGCCGAGAATCTTCTGCAGTTCCGCCACCGAAAGCTCGTCCTCCTCGAGCAGCAGAAGCAGCCGGAGCCGGGTCGGATCGGCGAGGAGCTTGAGAAAATTAATGGTTGACGCCATTTTGTAGCTCAACGATATATCGACGTATCATGATTGGTCAATATGTTGGCTAATCATTTGCTTCCTTCGCTTCATCGAAATCCTCAGCTTCTAACTGTATTCCATGCTTCGACGTTTCATTTTTGCTTCCGAATCCGTGGGCGAAGGCCACCCGGATAAAGTGTGCGACACCATCTCCGACGCCGTCCTCGACGCCTGTTTGACCGTCGACAAAAAAAGCCGGGTCGCCTGCGAAACCTACGCGAAGAGCAATGTCGTGGTGGTCGGCGGCGAGATCACGACCAAGGCGAGTCTCGATTACGTCCAGATCGTGCGCGATGCCGTGCGCGAGATCGGCTACGTAAACGACGACGATGTTTTCCACGCCGACCGGGTTTTCGTGCAGAACATTATCACCTGCCAGTCGGCCGACATCTCGCAGGGCGTGGACGCGAAGAAGGCCAAGGGAAAAAAGACGTCGGAGCAGGGCGCGGGCGACCAGGGCCTGATGTTCGGTTTCGCCTGCGATGATACGCCCGAATTAATGCCGGCGCCGATCATGTTCGCTCATCGGCTCGGCCGCGAATTGACTCGAATTCGCAAGAGCGGCAAAGCCGATTGGCTTCGGCCCGACGCGAAGTCGCAGGTCTCCGTGATTTACGAGAACGGAAAACCGGTCGGCATTTCCAACGTCGTTATCTCCACCCAGCACACTGAGGAAGTCGGCCACAAGGAAATCGAAAAGTTCTGTATCGAGAAAATCATTCGGAAGGTCCTTCCGAAATCGATGGTCAACGGTACTACCCAATTTCTCATCAACCCAACGGGGCGTTTTGTTATTGGCGGTCCGCAGGGCGACACCGGCCTGACCGGGCGCAAGATCATCGTCGACAGCTACGGCGGCTGGGGCCGGCACGGCGGTGGCGCGTTTTCCGGAAAGGACCCGAGCAAGGTCGATCGCAGCGCCGCTTACATGGGCCGCTGGGTCGCGAAGAACGTCGTCGCTGCTGGACTCGCCACCCGTTGCGAAATTCAGTTCGCCTACGCCATCGGCTATCCCGATCCGGTGAGCATGAACATTAACACGTTCGGCACGAATACCGTGGCGGAGGAATCGATCGAGCACGCTGTGAACCGCACCTTCTCCTTCAAGCCCGCCGACATCATTCAGCAGCTCGACTTGTTGCGCCCCATTTACACGAAGACCACGAACTACGGCCACTTCGGCAAAGACGATCCCGATATCACCTGGGAAAAGACCGACAAAGCGGCCGCGCTCAGGAAAGCAGCCAGATAATCGTCCGCAGATTTCGCAGATTCACGCAGATTTTAAGATGGAGAAAGATCCTCAGAGTCACGCACTCATCGGGGCAGCGATGGAAGTTCATCGCGAGCTTGGCAGTGGGTTTCTGGAGCTGGCGTATCAAACCGCGCTGGCGTTGGAATTTCAGGATCGGCGCATTCCATTTAAGGGCGAAGTTGCTTTGCCGGTCCGGTATAAGGGAAGGCTTTTAACGTGCGGCTATCGTGCTGATTTCGTCTGCTTCGAAGACTTCCTTGTGGAGATTAAGGCGATCTCCAAACTGACGACCGCGGACGACGCGCAACTTCTGAACGAGCTGAAAGCGACCGGTTATCAACGCGGCCTTTTACTCAATTTCGGCGCGCGAAGTCTCGAAGTGAAACGGCTCGTCCGCACCCTCCCCGAAAATCTGCGTCAATCTGCGAAATCTGCGGACAACCTTCAGGAAATAACCTTATGAACACCCAAACCACCACCCAAACAAAAACCAACGATTACAAAGTCCGCGACATCACGCTCGCCGACTGGGGACGCAAGGAGATCGACATCGCGGAAAAGGAAATGCCGGGATTGATGGCGATCCGCGAGAAGTACGCACCAACCAAGCCCCTTCAGGGCGTGCGCGTGACTGGCTCATTGCACATGACCATTCAAACGGCGGTGCTCATTGAGACTTTGGTCGCGCTCGGCGCCCAGGTGCGCTGGGCGAGCTGCAATATCTTCTCGACCCAGGATCATGCTGCGGCTGCGATCGCGAAGACGGGCGTGCCGGTGTTCGCGTGGAAGGGTGAGACTCTCGAGGAATATTGGTGGTGCACCAACCAGGCGATCTCTTTCCCGGGCGGCAAAGGTCCGCAGCTGGTCGTGGACGATGGCGGCGACGTGACGCTCTTCATTCACAAGGGCTACGAACTCGAAGAAGGCGGCGATTGGGCGAAGTCACCGGCGTCGAGCAAAGAAGAGCAGGTGATCAAGGACCTGCTGCTCGAAGTGCAGCGCGAAAACCCTTACCGCTGGCACGAGATGGTGAAGGATTGGCGCGGCGTCTCGGAAGAGACGACGACCGGCGTGCATCGTCTCTACAAAATGCAGCAGCAGAATCAGCTGCTCGTACCGGCTATCAACGTCAACGACTCCGTCACCAAATCGAAGTTCGACAATCTCTACGGCTGCCGGCATTCGCTCGTGGACGGGCTCAACCGCGCCCTCGATGTGATGATCGCGGGCAAGGTCGCGGTTATCTGCGGTTACGGCGATGTCGGCAAAGGCTGCGCGCAATCATTGCGCGGCCAGGGTGCCCGCGTTGTGATCACCGAGATCGATCCGATTAATGCGCTGCAGGCCGCCATGGAAGGCTACGAAGTGACGACCGTCGAAGACACGCTCGGCCGCGGTGACATTTACGTCAGCACGACCGGCAACGTCGACATCATCACGCTCGCGCACATGGAGCGGATGAAAGATCAGGCCATCGTTTGCAACATCGGCCACTTCGACAACGAGATTCAGGTCGAGCCGCTCAATGAGCGCAAGGACGTCAAGCGGACGAACATCAAGCCGCAGGTCGATAAGTATACTTTTCCTGATGGCCACGAGATCTTCATGCTGGCGGAAGGCCGGCTGGTGAATCTGGGCTGTGCCACCGGTCATCCGAGCTTCGTGATGTCGAATTCGTTCTCGAACCAGGTGCTAGCCCAACTCGATCTCTGGAAGAACCGCGACACTTACAAGGTCGGCGTCTATGTCCTCTCGAAGGCGCTTGACGAAGAAGTAGCGCGTCTGCATCTGCAAAAGATCGGCGTGAAACTGACGAAGCTGAGCGACAAGCAAGCCGAGTATCTCGGCGTGCCGATCGAAGGCCCGTATAAGTCAGAGCACTACCGTTACTAAGCTGGTAGTGCGCGAAGAGCCACGGCCCGAAGGCGGGCCGTCTCCAAGACTGTTCCTCGTTCCCAAGTTGTACTTGGGAACGGCAGCTCTGTCTTCGAGGCTCCACATCGGCTAGAGATAGGTTAGCCCGCTCGACGCGAAGCTATAGCTTCAAAGACACGGACATTCCCAAGTTCAACCCGCCACGGCGGGCAGGCATTGGGAACGAGGGTCGGTGTGAAGGGAACGGGATTGAGGTCGCGCGCAGCGGTTACTTCCCCGGCTTTTCCTTGAAATTGTAGTCGGTTAGCTCCGACCCATATTTAAGTGTGCCGCCTTCGGTGGAGGATTTTACCAGGCCCACGCCGTCGGCATACCAGCAAGTCTTCATGATCGGGGCAGAGCCGCCGCTTACTTCGCTTACGACTTTCATCGCACGAAACTTGCCGGCCGCGACCGTCACGTTCTCAAAGCCGACGACGCGACTCTTTTCGTGGTGATCCACCTGGGTAGGATCTTTCCCGCTCCATTCCCACGTTTGCCCGGCGACAAGAGGATTCGGCAGGTATTGTTTCGGCGGTTCGTACGTGGCCTCGAGACCTTCATGCTCAGGATAACTCTCGGCGTGAAAAAGAACCCAGCCGCCCGTCTTCGAATAAATGTTCTGAATGACTACTCCGGAGCGGAGCTCGACGACGTAACGAATCGGTCCGCCTCCCTGGGACTGTGCGCTAAGGACCTTCAAGGTGAAGCCGCCAGCTTCGGTATTGCGATAGGTCCAGGAGTCCCCGATGCGCAGCGGAAAGTAATCGGCCTCAACTTTGGCGGGCTTTGGCTTTGCTTTTGGTTTTTGTTTTGGTTTTCCGGCCGTGGCGTTGGAGCCGAGCGCGAGGATTGCGAGCAGGACCGCCGTCAGCGTTGTTATGTTTTTCATGGGTCGCGATGGGCGAGCCGTCATACTCGATCCGCCGGCTTTTCGTCAACTCCGATTCTGCTGCTCTTTGCCAGGATTCGTGGATTACGCTTACCGGCCCGACATGCTCAACCGGCAAAGCGTGACTGACAACGGAGCGGTGACGAGTTATGCTTCTGCCAGCGGCATGAGGTCCTCAAGATCGGAGGGGGAAAAGGGGTCAGTTTGCGAATCTCGACAGTATGGGCTTGGCGGGCTGGCGAGCCTCGTAAGCTGACTGAGTGCATGAAAACGAGAAGGTCACAAATGAAAGAAACTGTCGAGATTCGCAGACTGACCCTTATTGGCCCCTTACTTTTGGCGATTACCCTTGCCGTTCCTATAGCGTTTGGCCAAGGAGTGTCGATGAAGTTGGAAGGAGAGGTGATTCGAGAGAATGGCTCACCAATTTCAGGCGTAACGATTGTGGCAACTGAGCGGGCGCCTTGGTCTCCAATAGCTTTGATAGCTGATAGGGTGGTAGGGCGGGCCATATCTGACGGCAAAGGCCGTTTCACGATGCAGGTTCCGCACGAGACAAAAATCAAGAGACTCATTCTTGTGGCTTCCGGAGAATGGGAGCGCATGGAAACCAAAGATCGAAAGGATATTGGTCTAATGGGTACCAGCGTTCCATTGCGAAAAATCAAACAACACAAGCTCAACAGAATTGTCGTCCCGAATAGCTTTCGACCGGCGAAATAACGGTTCCTGAATAGGGGTCAGCAACTGTCTTAGATCGCAAGGGTAAATTCAGGATATTTGAGCAGGTGGCTGGCGAGGACCCGCCTTCGCGGAGTTCCGGCGTGGCGGGCAATCGACATGTGATCGACCACGGCGGATTCGTCCGTAGCGAACAAGTAACGAGGGGTGGAGAGCATTGGCCGGTCCGCTCAGCCAGGGTGTCAGCTAACCCCTTTCGGGGGCCGGAATGGTTCGCATAGGTCAGCCGAGTTACTTTCGCGGCCGGGTGAAGGAAACGGGAAACACGCGGTTATCCGGAGGGGTGTTATACATGGTACCGTCCCAGCGGATCTCGCCGCCGGACTCGTTCAAGGTCAGCTCGAGGCGCGCGGTGAGACGATCGCGCGTGTATTCGTCCAGGGAGAGTTTGCCCCTGGGATTGCGTCCTTCGAGGCGGAGCACGAGATTCTTGTTGTTCGCCAGGCTGTAGGTGCCGGTCACGCGGCCATTCGGTTCGAAGCGGAGTTGGAAAGTAGCTTCGTAGGGACCGACCGTACCGCGATAACTGTATTCGCCGGTGCCGCTGTTTTCCGCGGCGGTCGAAGCCGGCGATTCGACCGGTGAAGTCTGGGCCGCGGTGGAACGTTCAAAGAAAACCGGCAGGACGCGATTGTCCGGAGGAGTATTGCGCATGGTTCCCTCCCAGCGGACCAAGGCCCCGGTTTCGATCAGGTTCAGTTCGAGATGGGCGCTCACTCTCTCGCCGGTGTACTCATCGAGGAGCAGTTTGCCCTTGGGATGGCGGCCTTCGAGTCGATAGGTGGCGCCTCCCTGGGTATAAGTTCCGGTAATGCGGCCGCCCGGTTCGAAACGCAGGCGGAAAGTCGCTTCCTTGGCTCCCACTTTTCCGGTGAAGGTATGTTCGCGTCCGGTTTCAATGCTCGAAGGTGGCGAAGCCACGTCCGTAGTCGCGGGCGTTGTCGCCGGGCTCGAGGGGGCTATGGTCTGCTCCACCACGGCCTGAGTCTTGGGAATTTCAGGCGCGACGCTGGATGTGGGTAAGGCCCGGGCTTCCGATCGCGGAGTAACCTGCGGCGCTTCCTGGTGGACGGAAACCGAGCTCGGTCCGCGGCCGGGAAAAAAATACCATGCTGCTATTCCGGCCAGGGCGACGATCCCAATCGTGATCGGCCACAGGAGAGAAGGTTTTCGGGCGGACGTTTCCGGCTTTGCCGAACTGACAACATCAGGAACAGGCGGGGGAGGCGCTGCTTCCTTCGGCGGATCCACGACGCGATGAATCCCTGCGATAAGCCGGTCGGCGTGGTGATGAAAATCGATGCCGGTATCGAGCGCGAGGCCGTTGCGGAAAGCCAGTCCTTCCAATTCCGGTGGCAGATTCTTGGCCTCGGGCATGGGGGTGTTGTTGACGAGGACCGGAATGATCGGGATACCACTCTCCAGCGCGCTCGCCACTTCCAGCCGGACGAAATCGGCCGGATCGTCGATGCGACGATTTGATAACTCCTTACCGCCGCACCAATCCGGGCCGATGATGGCCACGATGACTTTGGCGCGTTGCAACGTCTGCTTGATGTGTTCGCGGAAATCGACGCCGTACGGAATGGAATCGAAATCCATGAAGACGCTCCCTTTGCCGAACTCGGCCTGGAGCCGATCGTAGAGACGGCCGGCGACCGGGCTGGAATCCTGCCGGCGATAGGAGATGGCGATCATTGGCTCCCGGGATTGCTCATAGTCCCTTTCATTCGCAAGAGCCAGATGAAAACCAGCGTTATGAACGCAGCTAATCCCGCCGACGCGATGACATCGCTGCACCAGTGGACGTTCACCCCGACGCGCGCGATGGAAATGAAAAATGGGATGATGAGCAGCGGAAGACGATAGCGCGGAAAGATAAAGGCGAGCGGGAAGAAGAGTCCCCAGAAGAACGCCGAATGTCCGGAAGGAAAGGAGTCCCCATGGCCGGAGAAAAATTTCCAATCCCAGTTTCCGGCCTCGATGACCTTGAAGGGGCGCAGGCGTTGGAAGACGTCTTTCAGCCCGGTGACGGTGAGGCGAGTCACTACTTGCGTGCAGCCGACGAAGAACAGGACCCAGGCCGCCGGCCGGCTGGTTTTCGAGATGAACAGGATCGCTCCCAGGCCTAACAAGAGGTAGGTGAGAAAATACTGCGTGATGTGCAGTCCGAACGCGATCTCGAGCCAGGTCGTTCCTTTCTTGAGGACCACCGATTGTCCGCCACCGGCGTGCTGGACAAACGCGGACATGGGTTGATCGAAAAAGAAGATGCCCAGCAGCGTGAGGACGACTGCGATCAGGGCGCTGTAAAGAAGCTGGCGTCGATTCATTCGCCGGGTTCTAACCGCGCCGGGCGATGATTTCGAGAAAAAGCGGAGTCGTGAATAATGTCGCCGGATCGGCTTCGGCTTCCTTGAACTCGCGGCGGACCGTTTCGCACCATTCTTCCGTCACCCGGCCCAGCTCGCGCAGCCGGACGAGATTGATTTCGATGAAACTTGCTGGCCATTGCCAGACGTAGTTGCGCGGCGAAACGGTCAGGATGCGCGGATGCGCTTCCACCACTTCCAGCCCGGCATCGCGAAAAAGCGACGGGAACTGGAGCGCCACGTTCGGTTCGCCGCCGGCGGCGCGCCAGCTCTTCATTACCTCGTCTGAGAAAGCTTCCATCGCGGGACGCCGCGGGACGAAGCGGAACGTTTCGTATTGGCTGTATTCATGAAAAATCGCGAGGCCGCCCGGGCGCAGCGCGCCGGCGATGTTGGCGATGAGTTTTTCCGGCGAGGAAACGAACGAGGCAACCCAGCGGCACCAGGTAAAGTCGAAGTCGAGCCGGCCTAACGACTCTTCCATCAGGTCGGCCTGGCGAAAGCGGACCTGCGAAAGGCCGCGTGAGGCGCACGCTTGCCTGTTTACTTCCAGGAAACGCGCGGACCGCTCGACCGCGAAGACTTCGCCGGACGGCCCGACGATTTCCGCCAGATCCACCGTCGCGTATCCCGGCCCGGCGCCGACATCGACGACGCGCGAGCCAATGGTAATCCCGGCGCGCCTCCAGCAATCAGCGGCGTTCGGACGCCAGACGCGATGCTGCAAACCGAGCCGCGCGACTTCTTCATCGTGCGTGCCGAGCACGTAATCGGCGTCGCCTTTGTTGGCCATGGATCAGTCACGCGTCTGGGTGCGGGCAAGGCAAGGACGGAATTCCGGCACGGAATTCAAAGCTCCAAATTCCAAGCTCCAAGCACCAGAGAAGCTCCAAGCACCAAACATCAAATCAGTAACGCCGCTGTTTGGAGCTTCGTTGTTTGGAGCTTCTATGGAGAGCTTGGAGCTTGGATTTTGGAGCTTTAATCCGCGTCTCGCGCGTACCAATCCACCTTCCGCGTCACCCACATCACCACCCCCAGCAGGATAAACAGCCCGACGGTTCCCATGAGCAGTGCGTAATCCTGTTGCCGCAGGGTGATGTAAAGGAACGTGTAAACGCCGATCAGCCCGCCCCCGATAATCAGGGTGCGCCCGCCGCCGCCGAGGAAATGGCTGCAATACCAGGTGATCAATCCGGTCGCGGCGACCGTCGCGACAAAATAGGAAGCCGTGAACCCGATGAATTCCGACGCCGAAAGCAGTGCCAGGTAAAAGAGACAGAGGGCGGCCCCGACCATGAGATATTGGAGCGGATGGATTTTCTGGCGCGCGGTCACTTCGAAAAGGAAGAAGGTCGTGAAGACGAGGACGAAAAAGAGGACGCCGTATTTGATCGAGCGCTCCACGTAGCGATAGGCGTCGAGCACCCGGAGGAATTCCGCGCCGAAGAGGGAGTTGCTCACCGCGACCGTGGTGAAACGCTCATTGCCCGAGCGGCTCGTCCAGCGCTGCGGATAATCGCGGCCGTAATAGGAGACCTTCCAGTTCGCGTCGAAGCCATCGAGCCGGACATTTCTCTCCGCGGGAAGGAAGGCGCCGTGAAAGGCCGGGTCGGGCCAGTTTGATTTCAGCGCCACCACATTTTGAATTCCGAACGGCGCGAAATAGATCCCGCTGCTGCCATTGAGATCGAGCGTGATGGCAAACGTCATCGGCGCGGCGATCGGCTGCTCGCTGGCGAGCGGCGCGGTCACGCCTGTCGTGTAACCGGGAAGTTGCGAGCCAGGCTGGAGTTGAATCTTCTTTCCGCCCCAATCGAGCATCAGGCTTTCGCGCGTCCCGCGGAGGTCGCTGACTGCCAGCGTCACCGCCGCGTCTTTCCAAAGGACATCTTTCGGATCGATCTTGAGTGCCGCCATGTCCGGCACGGGAAATTTTCCCGACACATTGATTAAGCCGCGAAAGACCGCCGCGTCATAAATCCCCCGATGGAGCGTCTGGGTTTGGACATCGCCCGTAATTTCGAGCGTATCCGGCAGAAAGTAGGCGAACGCCACCGTCGTCTCCGCGACCTCGCGGGTCTCGACCCGGCCATCCGGCAGAGTCACCGAACGAACGACGGTCCCATGATGCAGATACGGCACCACCAAGACCGGCCCGATGATCTGCTGATCTTTGCCCCATGAAGAGGTGATGTCATTGACCGCTTCGTTCCTGCGGGCGAGGCGATCGTTGAGCACGCCCTGGATCATCAGGAGCGGGATGAGCATCAGCAGAATGAGCCCGCCAACGCCGAATAGCTTGAGCATCGTGCTGTGTCGGGCCTTGAAAAACGGCTGCGATTTCGGAAGTGGCGGAGGTACGTCGGGCATTGGAGTGAGATGGCTTAGGTCGGATTTGCGTGAGCAACAGCAATACGCGGAGAACCCGCTGTCTTGCGAATCTTGTTTTTTGGGCGCGCGCCCGGTGTGCACAGGGTCCTTCAACTTGTCATGTTGATCCCGCAAGGCGGGAGAAACATCTCTGACCATTTCTGCGCGCTGAGATCCTGAAATATTCAGAGATCCTTCTCCCGCTTTGCGGGATCAGGATGACAGCGGCGAAGTTTTCTGCGAAGGACTTCGACGCCGCATGAAGCCACGCAAAGCTGCCGTCATTTTCATCTTCATCACCGTCACGCTCGATATGCTGGCGCTGGGACTGATCGCGCCAGTGTTGCCGAAGCTGGTGCTGAATTTTCTCGGCGGCGACACGCCGAACGCGGCGAAGATGTTCGGCATTTTCGGGACGGTCTGGGCCTTGATGCAGTTCGTCTTTTCACCGGTGCTTGGGGTGTTATCGGACCGCTTCGGGCGGCGGCCGGTGATCCTGCTTTCAAACCTCGGGCTCGGGCTCGATTACATCGTCATGGCGCTGGCGCCGACGCTCGCATGGCTTTTTGTCGGTCGCGTGATCTCGGGAATCACCGCAGCGAGCATCACGACCGGCACCGCTTATGTCGCGGATGTGGTCGAGCCGGAGAAGCGGGCCGGCGCTTTTGGGATGATCGGGGCGGCGTTTGGCGTTGGGTTCGTGCTCGGGCCGGCCCTCGGCGGGCTGCTTGGCAATTCCGATCCGCGGCTGCCGTTCTGGGTCGCCGGCGGATTGAGCCTGGCCAATGCGCTCTACGGCTATTTCGTTTTGCCTGAATCGCTCCCGCCGGAGAAGCGGAAGGCCTTCACGCTGCGGCGCGCGAATCCTGTCGGCTCGCTCGTGTTGTTGCGCTCGCATCCGGAATTGTTCCGGCTCGCGACGATCCAGTTCATCGGCTACGTGGCGCACGAAGTCTTCAACGTCTGGGCGCTCTACTCGATTTTTCGTTACGCGTGGAGGGAAGGCACCATCGGCCTGTCGCTCGCCCTCGTCGGGGCCTGTTCCATCGTGATCTCGAGCTGGACGGTGCCGGCGATGGTCTCGCGGTTTGGCGAACGCCGCACGCTTTACATCGGCCAATTTTTTGGCGCGCTCGGCATGGCCTTCGCCGGTCTCGCGACCAGCAGCACATTATTCTTTCTCTCCATTCCGGTAATGATGCTCTGGACGATATCGAGCCCGGCCGCGCAGGGAATGATGACGCGCCGGGTGAGCGAATCGGAGCAGGGCGAACTTCAGGGCGCGATCGGCAGTCTGTGCAGCCTGGCGTGGATCATCGGGCCCGGCCTGTTCACATTCACGTTCGCGTACTTCATCGACCCGGCGAAAGGCTGGAATCTTCCCGGCGCGCCGTGGTATCTCGGGGCCGTTCTTCTTTTCGTGGCGATGTTGATGGCGACGCGAATCCCGAAGCTGGCGCCTGTGGCCGCGATCGCCGATCCCGGCTAACAATTGCTTCTTGTATTCTCGAAAGATGCGCGAAGATGCGCAGGCTTAGGGAATTGCGGCAGAAGAGTTGCTGTGTAATAACGCATGAATCTGCCGTTCCCCGCAGCCGCGAACCTGTAATTGTGCAGAAGAAAGCGCTCATTCTTTTTTTGCTCTGCACACTGGCCGGCTGGAGCCGCGCGTTCGCGGACGAAGAGACGCGCCAGGTTCAGGAGGAACTCCGAAAGCGACACCTGTTCTTTCGCGACATCGACGGCCGGCAAAGCCCGGAATACGCGATGGCGATCAAGCGCTATCAGCAACGACAAGGCTTCGCGCAGACCGGCTACGCGGATGAAGTGACGCTTTACTCCCTTGGAATCGGCGAGGCCGCGCCGCCGGCCGAAGGCGCCCGCGATCTTCCTGATGTTCCGGTCCTGAAGAGCGACGCAGCCTTGCATGAGCCGCGGCCGACCCGACCGCCCGTTCCCACGAAAGCGCAAAATGCCAGCGATGTGGCAAAGGCGGAGATTCGCAATTTCTTGCGCCGTTATTTCGACGCCTGCCAATCCCCGAACCCGGACGATGAACTCGCGTTCTACGCGGAGCGGGTCGAGTACTTCGATCACGGCGTGGTCGACAAGCCGTACATTCGTAACGAGCTGGCGGTTTACGACCAGCGCTGGCCGAGTCGGAAATACACCCTGCGCGATTCGCTGCGGATAGTCCGCACCGGCAACAACACCATCGCGAAGGTCCGCATCGCATTCGACGTCGCGAACCCTGAGCACAGCCGCAAAGCGAACGGCCGGACCGACGACACGATCAATCTCGCCAAACGCGGAGACTCGCTCGAGATCGTCTCCATCAAGGAAGCGCGGGTGCGGCGGCCATCGCGTCATCGCCGGCGTCCACCGAATTTTCCGGCAGCCGTCGGGCGCACGGTTCATCACATCTTCCGAAGCATTTTTCACTAGCTAGTCGACGACGGCCGATTGCCAATTGGACAATCTGCGCGAACCTCATGACGATGCGAAGACTGGCGGCCATAGGGATGACGGCGCGTTCCACAGTCGTCGTGTTGTCGCTGACGGCCTGGTTCCTTCTCTCGAATCATTGCGCGCTGGGAGTGATTGCCGCGTCGAGCGAGGCGGCGCCGGAAGCAGAAGGTTGTCCGATGCACTCCGCGCCGGCGAAGAAGAAGCCGATTTCGAAAACGCCGTGCTGCAAAGATCTCCGCGCTGTCGTGGTGAAAATCCTGAACAAGGCGACGCCCTTCGCCTCGCAGTCTGTCGGGCGGTTCGACTATGCCGCCGAGAATTTCCGAGTCCCACCGCAGGTAGTCTTTGAGATCGGCGGTCTCGACACCGCGCCGCCGGGTTGTTTGAGTTTCGCTGAATTAGTTTTGCAGGAGAGCATGCGCGCGCACGCTCCGCCTGTTTCCTGAAAACGCTGTAGGGGCAGGCGTGTCGCCTGCATCCGCTTTGGCAAAACCCCGGACGGCAATTTCTGCCGGCCGTTCACTCAATTTTCAGGAACCAACTATGAAGAAACTAATTTTATTGATGTTCGCCGTGACGGCGATCTTTGGAGCGACTGCGGTCATCGCGGAATCGACCGGCCAAAAATATACGTGCGTCATGCATCCCGAAGTGGTGATGGATGCGCCGGGAACATGCCCGAAATGCGGGATGACGCTGGTGCCGGTGAAGGCAGAGGAGAAACCCAAGAGCTCCTCTGCAATGCCAAAAGCTGACGTCTCCCATAAGTCCCATGAGTCGCATACGACCCATGAGGCCCCGGTGAACCAAATGCCGATGCGCTCTTCCCTCAATATCTCCGACCCGATGAGCCGCGAGAGTTCGGGCTCGAGCTGGGTGCCGGATTCGACGCCGATGTACGGGCGCATGTTCATGTTTGGCGACGACATGCTGATGCTCCACGGCGGAATTTTCCCGCGCTACGTCAACGCGAATACCCGGCGAGGCGCCGATCGCATCGATGCGCCGAACTGGTTCATGGGGATGTATTCGCATCCGCTGGGCGAGAATGCGCAGCTCGGTTTTCGCGGCATGATGAGTCTCGATTTGCTCACGGAGGGCGGCCGCGGGTATCCGCTTCTGTTCCAAACCGGGGAGACGTGGGATGGAAAGGCGCTCCATGACCGGCAGCATCCACACGATCTCTTCGATGAAATTTCTGTGAGCTACTCCCAGAAGTTCGGCAACGATTTCTCGGCCTACCTCTATGCCGGTTATCCGGGCGAACCGGCCCTGGGGCCGCCAGCCTTCATGCATCGGCTCTCGGCGATGGATAATCCGGACGCGCCGCTCAGCCATCATTGGCAGGATTCGACGCACGTGACCTTCGGGGTTGTAACGCTGGGTTTGATGTGGCGCGATTTCAAGATCGAAGGCTCGACTTTCAAGGGACGCGAACCGGACGAAAAGCGTTACGATTTCGATTCGCCGAAACTCGATTCGTTCAGCGGACGACTCTCATGGAATCCCACGAAGAATCTCGCGCTCCAGATTTCTCACGGCTACATGCACAGCCCGGAAGAGCTGGAGCCGCAGGCGAACCGCCACCGGACGACGGCGTCGCTCATCTATAATAGACCGCTCGGTCCGGATTCGAACTGGTCCACCTCGCTGGTCTGGGGGCAGAACCGGGACGGCGGTCACGGGAAAACGCAGTCGGTCTTAGTTGAGACGAATTACCAGCGGCAACGCGACACGGTTTACGCGCGATTCGAGCACGTCGAAAAGCCCGGTCACGAGTTGGTCCTCGATCCGATCGACGAAGAGCGGGTGTTCCCGATCAACGCCTACACGCTCGGATATGTGCGCGATCTTTCGCACGGCGGCGGGATCGACGTTGGCCTCGGCGGCCAGGTTACGATCAACGATGTTCCCGGCGCTCTCGACCGTTATTACGGCGACGACATTCCGGTCACGTTCCAGGTTTTCTTCCGGATCCGGCCCTCGCTGATGGGCAATCACCAAATGACTCACGACGAGATGCCGCCTAACGAGAAGTAGCGACGCGTCTTTTATGTCGTTATCGATTCTGGACGCTCGCCTGGCCGGCGATTGGAAAAGCCCTCTGGTTTTGGAGGTCGATGGCCCAGGCTTTCAGGATGGTTTCGCCGGTTGGGAAGTTGGCTGGCCTGATGCCACCGGAAAATCCCGCGCGTTTTAGCGCCGCGCTTCCAAGCTGCTGGGCATCTGGCCGGTTCCCTCCCGTTTCAACGACGCAAAACGGCTCCCATTTTCCATCGGCCTCGAACCCCAAAACAACACAGTCGGCCGGACGATCCTGATCCGGCACGCGCGCCCATCCATGGAACGACAGCTCGCCGGCCTCGAATTTCGCCGCTTCCAAAGTTCCGGCCGAGGCGCCGGCGGTGTCCGGCTGAGCGCTGACCGCAGCGGCCAGTTTCTGGCTCACAAGACGCGGCCGAAGGGCGTCGTGTTCGACCAGAGTGCGGGTGATCGCGACGATATCCGCGAGCGGATAGGGCGAGAGCAAAGCGATCTCGGGGTTTTGCGGAATCGCCTCGCTCCACCGCAAGACCAGCAGCGAATGTTGCCGGACGGCCGTGAGGATGGGCAAAAAACGGCGCTCTTTTTTGAATGTGATCACCCAGAGCGAAAAGAGAATTCCGAGGAAAACGACGGCGGCTGAAACGGCGATTCCTGACTTCGGCCGTCGCCGTTTCGCTTGCGCGTAAACGCTGAATCCGAGCCCGACCACCGCGATGTAGAAGAAGGCGGTCGTTACGGCGTAGCGAACATCCCCGGCCATGAAGTAACCGAACCCAAGTCGGCCCATGGCGACAATACCGCCGGAGATCAGCGGGTAACATCCCAGGATGAGCCAGGGATAATGGGCTCTCCACTCGCCCGTGCGCCGGCCTTGCGAAATGGCCACGGCCGCGAGCCCGACGAAAAGCAGAACGACGACCGCGCCGCAAAGAGCCGGATCGCCGACGCGGAACAGCGATCCAATCCAGAAGAAGAAAAAGTGGAGCAACGCCGGTAACCGCTCGAGCGGCGATACGAACGGCGGCGAGAGCGGTGGATGGCGATACGAAATGAAATAACAAAAAATGGAGAGCGCTCCGATCAGCGCGTAGGCCATTCGCCAGAACCTTCGGGAACGCGCCTCTTCAGGCCGAAGCGCGGACGCGATTCCCAGGGGAAACGCCAAAACCCAGAGCAGCATTCCGTTCGCGAATGCGTACATGCTGATAACCGCCAGCGCCGCGTTCACCAGGGCCTTCCATTTGAACGATAGATTCGAAAGGCTCACCAGAATGGCGAGGATCAGCGCGCAAGGCGGAGTGAAAACCTCTCCCATGATGGCGTAGAGAAAATTCTCGTATTGCCGTGGCGAAAAGAGCAGGAAGTTCATCACCGCGAACATCAAGAGAACCGCACCGCGGGAGGGATTCGTCCGCCGGGCTACTGCGTAGAGTCCAGCCGAACCGGCACAGGCCAGGACAAACGTGGCCACCATGCCGCAGCGCACGTCCCAGCCGGCCGTGAGATACAGCGCGAAGTAAACCAGGCGAGGGAAGAAGCTCCGGCTTTCGTTGTGCTGGCTGAACAGGTCGGCAAAACCGAGGTCGCCGCGATAGTACGCCGCGAGCTGTTTACCCGGGGAATCCCATTCATCCCAGTACGGCACCGGCACCCAGTGCGTGCACATCATATAGAACGCAGCCAGAACGGGCACGATAGAAAGCCCGATCATGAGTGTCCCGCCGAGATTAGCTAACCAAGGGCGCGGCTGGTTCACAGCGCAGGATCATTGGAACTTCATGGGGCGAAAGCAATAGCGTGCTGAACCCGCCGCGGGATGGCGCCATTTTCGCATCCATCCAATCGAAGAAAACTTGTGGGTGGCGTCGCTTCCACGCAGCATCCCAGCCATGAGTTTACGATTTTGTCTGGCCGGATTCCTGATAGCCGCCGTCGCCTTTACGTCCAACGCGGCCGAGAAACGCAACATCACCGAGAAGGACCTCTTCGATTTTGTCTGGGTCGGCGACGTCCAGGTTTCACCGGACGGCGGCCGGGTGGCGTTCGTGCGGGTGACCGTGAACGAGAAGAAGGAAGGCTACAACACCTCGATCTGGATGGTTGGGACTTCCGGTAGTGAAATGCCGCATCGTCTCACCACCGGCGAGCGCGACTCCTCGCCTCGCTGGTCGCCGGACGGAAAATATCTCGTCTTCACCCGTTCGGCCGAGAAGGACGGTAAACCCGAGCCGCCGCAGCTCTGCATGCTCTCGATGGCCGGGGGCGACGCGTTTTTGTTCACGAGCCTGCCGAAAGGTGCGGGCGATCCGAAATGGTCGCCGGACGGGAAGCTGATCGTTTTCAACAGCTCGTCGAATCCGGAGGACCTCGAGAAGCAGGAAAAGAAAAAGCGGAAGGAAGAAGAACAAAAGCGCGCGCAGAATGCTTCCTCTCCTTCGCCTTCGCCGGATGCAGCGAAGAAACCCGACAACGACAATGACCGCGAGAGCGACGTCCACGTGGTAACGCGCGCGGTCTATCGTTCGAACGACGAAGGCTATCTCGACTTCAAGCGGCCGCAGCATTTCTGGGTCGTGACCGCGCCGCGCAACCCGGATGAGAAGGTGCAGCCGAAACAACTGACCCGCGGCCGATTCGACGAAGATGGCGCGGTCTGGTCGAAGGATGGGTCGCAAATTTATTTCGGGACGCAGCATAACGACGAGCCCTACTACGACACGGCGAAGACGGAAATCTATTCCATCCCGGCCGCCGGCGGCGAACCGACGAAGATCACTACGATCGACATGGACATCGGCGCGATGGTCCTGAGCCCGGATGGAAAACAGGTCGCGTTCACCGGTTCGGTCGAACAACCAGTTAATTCCTACACGCAGCCCGATCTGTGGGTGCTCGATATGGTCAAGGACGCGAAGCCGCGCAATCTCACCGAGAAATTCGACTGGGACGTCGGCAGCAGCGTGTTCGGCGACAACGGCTCACCGCGCGCGGGCGGCGGCAACCAACCGATCTGGACGGCCGACGGAAAAGGGATCGTCGAGAATTTCGCGAGGGAAGGGCGGACGAACCTTGGGCTATTCGACGTGGCGACGGGGGCGATGAGTGAAATCACAAAAGGCGACCAGGCCGTGCCGCGTTTTCGCGCGGCGCCGGACGCGTCGAAGCTGGTGTATTTCGTTTCGACGCCTACGCGGATCGGCGATCTCTTTTGGCTCGATCGCGTGAGCGGCGAAGCGCGGCAGTTGACCCACAGCAATGACGAATTATTCGGCCAGCTCAATCTCACCGAGCCGGAAGAAATCCGTTACAAAAGTTTCGACGGCAAAATGATCCAGGCGTGGCTGCAAAAGCCGCCGGGATTCGATAAGGCGAAAAAATATCCGCTCATCCTGAACATCCACGGCGGGCCGCACGCAGCTTACGGTTTTGTTTTCGACCACGAGTTCCAATGGATGGCGGCGAAGGGTTACGTGGTGCTTTATCCGAACCCACGCGGGAGCACGAGCTACGGCCAGGAGTTTGGGAACGTGATCCAGTATCATTATCCCGGCGACGATTATAAGGATCTGATGATCGGCGTGGACGAGACGATCAAGCGCGGGTTCATCGACGAGAAAAAACTCGGAGTCACCGGCGGGAGCGGCGGCGGTTTGCTGACGAACTGGGTGGTCGGGCACACCGATCGTTTCGCGGCGGCGGTTTCGCAGCGGGACATCGCGAGCTGGACTGATTGGTGGTACACGGCGGATTTCACGCTGTTTCAACCGCGCTGGTTCAAGGCGCCGCCATTCCAGGACCCGGAAGATTTCAAAGCCCGATCGCCGATCACTTACATCAACGACGTGAAGACACCGATGATGTTTATCCTTGGCGAAACCGATACGCGCACGCCTCCCGGCGCCGGCGGCGAGCAGATGTTTCGCGCGTTGAAGTTCCGGAAAATCCCGACGGTGATGGTGAAGTTCCCGAACGAGACGCACGAGCTGTCCCGCGGCGGCCAGCCGTGGCATCGCGTCGAGCGGCTGCAACATCTTGTCGGCTGGTTTGATCGCTGGCTGATGGGCGCGGCGAAACCGGAATACGATGTGGCGCCGAGCGAGGTGCCGGTGAAACCGAACGCCGCGCCGAAGACGAAGCCGCCGGGGAATTAAAACCTCCTGCTCATGATCGTGATCATGCTCCTAATCGTTCCGGGGGAGCGACTGGTCAGCAGGATCATGAGTATGATCAGGATCAGGAGCAGGAAGGAGCGGGAACGCTTCCCCGCTTGCTGATCGTTCGCGAAAAGGCAGAATGTCCGTAGTGAGACTGCGCTCCCAAAACTACCACGACATCGAGCGCATCATTGAATTCGATTTCGTGCGGGCCACGGAAGCGGCGGCGCTCAATTCACTCCCCTGGCTCGGCCGTGGAGAAAAAGAGAAAGCCGACGCGGCCGCCTGCGACGCGATGCGCGGCATGTTCGACCTGATGAACATCTGCGGCGAAGTCGTGATCGGCGAGGGGATCAAGGACGACGCGCCCGGCATTTTCAAGGGCGAACAACTCGGCACCTGGTTGCCCGGAACACCGCAGTTCGATATCGCGATCGATCCGATCGACGGCACCACAAACATCTCGAAAGGCGCGCCGAACTCGATCAGTTGCATCGCGGCCGCGAGCCCGGAGCAGGGGGTAAAGGTCGCGCTCCGCGACATCCCGTCGTTCTACATGACGAAACTGGCCTACGGCCCAAAGGTCCTCGAACACATGCAGATTAAGGGCATCGACATGCTCAGGATCGAGAGCCCGATCGAAGAGACGCTGAAGATCGTGGCGCAATGTTTGAACAAACGGGTTCAGGACGTTGTGGTGATGATGCTCGACCGGCCGCGACACAAGGAAATGGTCGAGGAAATCCGACGCGCGGGCGCGTCGTTGCGCATGATCAGCGATGGCGATATCGCGGCGGCAATGGCGCCGGCGATCCAGGACAGCGGGATCGATCTTTACATGGGTATTGGCGGTGCCCCCGAAGCCGTTCTCGCGGCGGCGGGGATCAAATGTCTCGGCGGCGACCTGCAATGCGTGATGTGGCCGCGGGATGACAAGGAGCGCAAGAGCCTGATCGCCGCCGGCCACAAAGAGGATCTCGGCCGCGTCTTTTTTGCGGACGACTTGGCGAACGGCAAGAACATCATTTTTTGCGCGACCGGCATCAGCGACAGCGCGATGTTGCGCGGCGTGAAGACGCAGGGGGCGAGCGCGACCACTTATTCGCTCCTGATGCGGGCGAAAAGCCGGACCGTGCGTTTCATCCGCGCGTCGCACGATTTGAAGAGCAAGACGATCCGGCTGCGGTCGGATAATCGCGAGCATCGGATTTAACAATCCTGCTCATGATCATGATCTTGCTCCTGATCTCGATTTGCCGCGAACGATCGGGGGAAGGATCAGGATTATGATCAGGATCAGGAGCAAGAGGGATTAAACATCTCCGCTCGACATCACCCGGAGGCTCTGGTCAAATTCAGGAAGAACTGCGCTTATGAGACAAATACCGAAAACCGAGCTGTCGCCAGACAATGGCTGTATCATCGACACGAAATGGAAAGTCGGCCCCCTGAGTTACCACTCCTGCGCGAGTGAGTCCGGCACGCCGCACACCGTGCACGACGCGAAGATGCCCGAGGTGATCATCTACGATCACGTCGGTTTCAAAGGCGCCTTTGCGCGCACTAATCTTAGTTTCCATTTCCTGGGCGATTTCTGGAACGACCGGATCAGTTGCCTCATCATCGTCAGCGGTGTCTGGCGTTTTTATCGCGACGAATATTACAAGGGCGACCATTGGGACCTGGGGCCGGGCTTCTACGAATGCTTCTTTAAGGACAAAGGTCCGGACGATGTCATCAGCTCGTTCCAGGCGATCAAGCTGACTTGAGTTCGCAAGGAAGTAGTAGCCGGGATCGCTGATCGCGGCTCAGGGTTAAGCGCCGCGCGCCAACTCGAGCACGGTTTGGGCGCAGCCCCAGGAGAGAGTGAAGCCGGCACCGCCGTGTCCGTAATTGTGAATGACGGTGCGGCCATCTGGCAGTTTGTCCGCCTCGACGCGAACGCCGCTGCGACGGCAGGGACGCAGGCCGACACGGTTGCGCAGCAGGACGCTGTTCGAGAATCCCAGGACTCGCTCGCATTCCTCAATAATGCGCGCCGTCGCTGCGGGATCGGGTTGCCGGTCATCGCTGACGTCGTTGGTTCCGCCGAAGACACAATCTCCCGACCGCGGAATGGCGTACATGAGCGGGGGATCGTCGCAGACGACAGCATAAGGAAGATCGAAATTTTTGACGATCGCGACTTGCCCGCGATGCGGCTCCATCTCGGCATCGGGGACGAGATCGCGCGCGCCGATGCCGGCGCAATCAATGACGAGATCGCAATCGCGATCAATTTCCTCCAGGACCCGGAGCCGGATCGCGCCGGTGACTACGCTCCCGGCTTTCCTCAGGCGCGCTGCGAGATAGGTCAGATATTTGCCAGTCTCAATCAGCGGGACATGGATCGAGAAACCGCTGACGAAGACATCCCGGATTTCCTTCGCCGCGAGCGCACGAGTGGCGAACGGCTGCGCCCAATCCGGCGGGACGATCGGGCCCAGGCGGGAAAAGACGCGCAGTTCGACGAGCGACACGCCGGTCTGCGGGTCGCGGGAGAGTTCGAGAAAGCGTCCATAACTAATCAGCGCCCAAGGAACAACTTTCGCGCCGGGTCCAACGTCGTACGGATACCAGATGGCGGCGGCGGCTGCGGAATTGGTGCCGTCGCCGATTTCCTCGGCGAAGAGGGACGTCTCAAATCCTGCCTCGGCGAACAGAATCGCGCAGGTCAAACCGGAAACGCCGGCGCCAACGATGGCAACGCATGGTCTCCTACTCACAGTCGTATGATCTAGGTGCAGAATGGATGCGAGTCAGGTAGAATGTGGGCGTGGTCGCCTTGCCGGAAAAATCGCTGACGGACAAAGTGCTCGCGGGAGAGCGGATCTCGCCGGAGGACGCGCTCGAACTTTATCGGCGTCCGCTGGCCGAACTCGGGCAGCTCGCCACGGCGCGGCGCGACCTGGCAAAGGCCGCGAGCTACGACAATCGCGGCCGCGAGATCGTGACTTACATCATCGATCGCAATATCAATTACACCAACGTCTGCAACGTCTATTGCAAGTTCTGCGCGTTCTATCGCACCGAAAAAGACGACGACCATTACGTGCTGAGCCGGGAACAGCTCGACCAAAAACTCGACGAACTTTCCGCGGCGGGCGGGGTTCAAATCCTGATGCAGGGCGGGCACCATCCGAAATTATCGTTCGACTGGTATCTGGAATTGCTCCGGCACATTCGCGAAAAATATCCGCACATTAATATCCACGGGTTCAGCCCGCCGGAGCTCCAGCATTTCGCGCAGCTCTTCGGCATGCCGCTTCGGGAAGTGCTTTCGCAATTCAAGGAGGCCGGTCTCGGTTCGGTGCCGGGCGGTGGCGGCGAGATTCTCGTGGATCGAGTGCGGGACCGGATCGCGCCGCTAAAATGCAAGACCGACGCGTGGCTGGAAGTGATGCAGACGGCGCACGAACTCGGATTGAAATCGAGCGCGACCATGATGTTCGGCCACGTCGAGACGATCGAAGA
>JBEEHI010000329.1:0-3622 GCA_041167305.1 Verrucomicrobiota bacterium | reverse complement strand
AATCCGGTAGCAGACCGGCCTTCGCAAAATGTCGGACCAGCTCGGCACGCCGGCCGCCGTTCTGCCCGCCTGGTTCGGGCACAAGCAAAACGTTTTCGGCCGCCGCCGCGAGAGCCTGGGCCGCGGGTTCGTTCCCCGCGTTGTCGTGAGGGTAAAACCAGATCGCCATGCCGGAACGCGTCGCCACTCCGTTCTGCGATGAAGCGGCCGGCAGATCGCTTACGGACGCGAACACGGTCGCGGTGGCTTTGACCGCGCGAAATTGCCGTTCCAGCTCATCGCTTTCGCGGCCAACGACCAGAAACGGGCCGTACCCAAATCTTTCGACAACGAATCGAGCGAAATCGGATGGCAAGGAATGGGACCGCGGCCGCAACACACTCGACATTATATTGATTGAAGCGCGGCGCAGGCAAATTTACGCTTCGGCGCGAGTCCCCCGGCTCGCTGCTCCCGCATGCTCGACTTCTGCATTTATCTTTTGTATCGCGCGGGCACAGCCATCGCGAGCCTTCTCCCGGTGCGGGTGCTGTTCGCCATTGGGAGCTTCCTGGGCCTGGGCGGCTGGCTCTTCATGGTTCCGTATCGCCGCCTGGCCCGGCGCAACCTGGAGATCGCCTTTGCGAACGAGAAGTCTTCCCGCGAATTGCGCCGCGTCGCCCGCCGGAATTTCCAGTACCTCGGGGCCAATATGCTTTGCAACCTGAAGATGATTTCCATGCCGGCCGAGAAACTGGCGCGGTATGTCGAACCGGAGAATCTCGAGGCCGCGCATCAGGAACTGCGCAGCGGACGGCCCGTGGTTCTCGTGCTGAGCCATATCGGTAGCTGGGAATTGGCGGCCCAGCTGGTGCCGCATTACCTGCCTTACCGGATTGGGTCACCCTACCAAAGCCTGAGGAACCGGTTCATCGATCGCGACGTTAGCCGGAGACGGGCTCGCACCGGCGCGGAGCTGTTCGATCGAAGTGAAGGATTTAGCAGGCCCATCGAGTTGCTTCGTTCCGGCGGGCTCCTGGGAATTTTCGCGGACCAACACGCGGGCGACCATGGAGTGTGGACTCCTTTATTCGGCAGGCTGGCCTCGACCTCGGCGCTCCCAGGTCTGCTCGCGAAACGAACCGGCGCCACCGTTCTGGCCGCCGCGGTCCACACCGTGGGACCGGCACGCTGGCGGATGATCTTCACGCCGCGCCTTGATTTGCCGGGCGATTCCGTGAACTCGATCACCTGGAAAGCGAACGCGGCGATCGAGCAGCAGGTCCGGAAAGCTCCCGAGGATTGGCTTTGGCTGCACAATCGCTGGAAAACGCCGACACCGAGTTTTCTCCTCACCCATTATAAGCGGGGGATCTATCTGCCGCCCGAAATCCCCGCGAAGAATTTGAAGCCGTTCCGGATTTTCATCCGCGCCGCGAACTGGCTCGGCGACAGCGTCATTAGCGTGCCGGCGGTGCGCGCGATCAAAGCGGGCCGGCCCGATGCCCACATCACCATCGCGGCCCCCGAGAAAATCGTTTCCGTCTGGAAGCTCGTGCCCGAGATCGATGAGGTGTTGCCGTTGAAACCGGGCTCGCTCGTTTCCGTCGTCCAATCGATTCGGCGCCAGCAGCCCTTCGACGTTGCGATCCTTTTTCCAAATTCGCTGCGCACAGCGCTTGAGGTCTGGTTCGCCGGCATCCCAAGGCGCGTCGGTTTTCCCGGACATGATCGCCGATGGTTGCTGAATCAAATTGTCACCGAAGAACCCGTTCGCGGTCCGATCCAACATCAGGTTTATCGATACATGCGAATGGTTCGCGAGCTGGGCGGGCCGCACGCTACGCCCGAGATGCGGAGATTTCTGCCGCGTCTGAAAACAAACGGCGCGCCGGCGAAACTCGGTTTGTGCCCGGGAGCGGAATATGGTCCGGCGAAACGGTGGCTGCCCGAGCGCTTCGCGGAAGTCGCGCTCCAGATTGCGCAGGAGCGCCCCATCCAATGGGTCCTGTTCGGAACTGCGGCCGACCTCGAGAGAGGCGCAGCCATCGAATCAGCCCTCGGCACGCATTGCACGAATCGAATCGGCCAGACCACCCTCGACCAGCTCGCTGCCGAGCTGGGTGAATGCGCGCTATTGCTGACCAACGATACCGGCACGATGCACCTCGCCACGCTCATCGGCGTTCCCGTGGTCGCGATCTTCGGCTCGACCGAACCGCGATTGACCGGGCCTCTCGGATCTGGTCACGGCATCCTTCGGCATCAGGTCGAATGCAGCCCCTGTTTCCTGCGCGAATGCCCCATCGATTTTCGCTGCATGAAAGCCGTCAGCGTCGAAGAAGTCGTGGCCGCCGTTTCCGCGCAGCTCGACCGTTGGCAAACTTCCCGGACTCAGGGCAATCCAGCCGCGTCCGAGAATTAGTCCGCCATTCTCTATCTTCCATCCTCCATCCTCGCTGCTAGGATGCTTCCTGATGTTGAACGAGAGCGCGCCGCGGATCCGCACCGAAGTGCAGGTGATGTTTTTCGACACCGACTGCGCCGCCGTCGTCCATAACATCGCCTACCTCCGCTTCATTGAAGTCGCGCGCACTCATCTGGCCGAAGAACTCGGCCTCGGGCTCGCCGCGATGGCGGAAACGAAAAAGTATCCCGTTGTCGTGCGCACCGAGATCGATTATCGGCGCGCCGCCAAGCTCGGCGACAAGCTGGTGATCGAAGGCCGGCTCGATCGGCTTGAGCGCGTGCGTTTCTGGTGCGCTTTCAAGATTGTCCGGCCCGCCGATGAAATGCTGATCGCCGAATGCCGGCAGATGCTCGCGATTATCCAGATGCCGGAAGCGAAATTGTTGCGAGTGCCCGACGATTGGGACCGTTATCGCGCCGATGGCGCCTGACGAAACATGGTCGCCGCCACCCAGACTTTTTCGCTCGAAGACACTTTCCTCGCGCCCCAAATCCTGAACCCGCCGCCGACCCGACACGCCCTTCTCGCCTTCCTCCTGGCGCTGACGGCCGTGCTTCATATCGGCACGGCAGCGTGGGGCGATCTGCATGACGGCGCGGAAGGCCAGCTCGCCGGTGGCGCGCGCGCGATGCTCGACTCGAAACAATGGTGGCTGCCCACGAATGACGGGACGCCGCTCCTGCAAACACCGCCTTTGGCTTACTGGGCTACTGCGATTTCCTTCAAGGTCTTCGGGCTCAGCGCGGCCGCGGCGCGGCTGCCGATCGCACTCGCCATGCTCGGGTCGGTCGCGCTCACGTTTCTCATCGGCGAACGGCTCGCCGGTTATTGGCGAGGCTTCGCTGCCGGTCTTATCCACGTTTGTTCCGCCGGCGCATTTCTGCCCGGGCGAATGGTTACGCCGGACGCGATTTTCGCGCTCTTCATCGTGGCCGCGATTTACTGCGCCGTCCGCGGTTATCAACAACGAAAGTCCCGCCCGGCGTGGTTCGCCGGCGTCTGGATTGCAGCCGGTCTCGCCAGCCTGGCGAAAGGTCCCGGCGCCCTGATTTATCTCGCCGCGATTTGCGGTCTGCTCGCAATTTTTTTCCGCGAGGCCCGTCTCCGCTTTCGACTTTTGCTCCACTGGAGAAATCTCCTGCTCTTCGTTCTGCTCGTCGCCCCATGGTTTGT
>JBEEHI010000328.1:0-3328 GCA_041167305.1 Verrucomicrobiota bacterium | reverse complement strand
GCAGCACGCCTGACCGCGCCGTCATGCAGCGGGACGCGGTCGAAGCGACTTACAAGTCGCGAGAAATCGAAGGATTCCTCGACCTTCATTTCTATCGCAAGGTCGGTTTCCAGTTGGCGCGTTTCTTTGCCTGGGCGGGGTTTACGCCCAATGGCGTCACAGCCCTTGGAACGCTGATCGGCATTGCCGCCGGCCATCTTTATTTCTATCGGGACTTGACGACGAACGTCGTCGGAATGTGTCTCCACGTTTTCGCGAACGCGATGGACAACGCGGATGGGCAGCTCGCCCGTTTGACGAACCGCTACAGCCCGAACGGACGTGTTCTGGATGCCATTGGCGACAACCTGGTTTTCGCGAGCGTGTATGTGCATCTTTGTTTACGTTTTGTGGCGGAGGGCGGATCGCGTGGAGTTTGGGTTGTCGCTTTGCTGGCCGGTCTCAGTCATCGCTGGCAAAGTGCGGTCGCGGAATTTTGTCGCGACGCTTATCTTCGCTTCGCCATCGGAAAATTGCTCTCGCTCGAAATACCGGGCGATCTGCGACGGCAATATGAAGCAGTGACGTGGAGCGCTCATTTCTTCCAGAAACTCTTGCTCAAGCTCCACCTTGGTTATGTCGTCGAACAAGAGATGTTGTGTCCGGGTCTGATGCGTTTGGAAGAGCGCGCGCGCACGACTTTCGTGGAAGGCGTGCCGCAGGATTTTCGAGAACGCTACCGGCAACTGAACCGCGCCATGATCTATTTCTATTTTCTCTTCAGGACCAATACGCGGATGCTTTTGCTCTTTCTGCTTCTCTTCCTTGCGCAACCCGCGTGGTATTTCGCCGTTGAATTGACCGTCTTGAATTTTCTCCTCGTGATTCTCGCCTTTCGACAGAATGCAATCTGTCGCCGACTGCAACCGCTGGTGACCGAACATGTCTATTGAAATTACCCAGGTTAATTCGCCGAAAGAACGCGACGCCTTCATTAAGTTCCAGTGGCGGATTTACACGAACGATCCGGCGTGGGTCCCTCCGCTCCTGCTCGAGCGCAAAGAGTTTCTCAGCCGGAAGCACCCATTCTATTTGCACGGCGATTCCGCGCTGTTTCTCGCGCGGTCCGGTGGCGAAATCGTTGGGCGGATCATGGCGAGCGACGATCCGAACTACAACACGCTCCACGGAACGAACGCAGGCTGCTTCGGTTTGTTCGAATCGATCGACGATCCACAAGTCGCGGCGGCCTTGTTCGAGGCGGCGGCGAATTGGTTACGCGGCAAAGGCCGCGACGAAATCATGGGCCCGATCGATTACTCGACGAATTACGTCTGCGGCTTGTTGATCGATGGCTTTCAACATCCGCCGACTCTCCTCACTTCCCATAATCCTCCCTATTACGGAAAGCTGATCGAAGGGTGGGGCTTCGAGAAAGCGATGGACCTTTACGCCTGGTGGTTCTCGGACCCGGCCGATGCGCGTGACCGCTTGCGGCGGCTTATGTCCCGAATGAAAAACCGCCAGCCGGCCACGATCCGGCCGGCCGATTTGAAAAATCTCGAGGAAGAAGGCCGCCGCATCCGCGAGATCTACAACCAGGCGTGGCAAAAGAACTGGGGTTTTGTCCCATTCACGGAGCCGGAAATCGAAGGGATGACCAAGGAGTTGAAGCCCATCGTCGAGTCCGACCTGACTCTGTTTGCGGAGATCGATGGCCAGCCGGTCGGATTTATCCTGGCCGTGCGCGACATCAACGTTGTCCTGCAAAAAGTGAACGGGCGGCTGACCTGGTTTGGCCTGCCGATCGGGTTAGCGAAACTTCTCTATTACAAGAGCCGCATCAAGAAAGGGCGGTTGATCGCACTGGGCGTCATCGAGAAATATCGGCGGCACGGCATTGCCGAGGCGCTGGTGTTGCGCGTCCTGGAAGAGGCCATGATCAAACGCGGGATGACGGGCGAACTCAGTCTCACCCTCGAAAACAATTTCATGATCAATCGCTTTCTCTCAGCGATCGGGGCGGAGAAATACAAGACGTATCGGATTTATCGCCGGGCCTTGAACGCCGCCGGCTAACCTCACCGCGGCTCGGCTTCGGACGCGTGCGTGACAAAATGCGTGAGCGCAAGGCTCTGGCCGGTGAGTCTTGTCAGCATGCGGAGCACCGCCCAGTAGAGGGCGAGGCCCGCAATCAGGGCGACGCTGAGGCGGATCGGTGGCGCTAAAGGAAGCGTCAGGAAGGCGAACGCGACAGCGACGCCAACCGCGGCGGCGAGAAGCGGCGCTGCGCTATGGTGCAACGGAACGGCAATGCCGAAACTGGAGCGCAAGAGCTGCCGCCGAGTAAGCGCGGCTGCGATCGTGCCGAGCAACGCGGCCAGGGCGGCGCCGTTGACCCCGTAGCGTGCGATCAACGGTACGGCGGCGATGCAATTTATGGCCGCGCCTACCGCGGTGATCCAAAGAATGAGGTGAGGGCGGCGGTAGAAAAAGATGAGATCGCTCACCCCATAGGCGCCTTGAATTCCTTCCGTCGCACCGAGCATGAGCATGGCCCAATAACCGGCGGCGAATTCCGGACCGATCCAACGGAGCAACGGCGCGCCGACGATGAAGAGCGCAATTAACACCGGAAGCTGAATCGCCAGGATCAGGCGCGTTGCCGAGGCGGTTGCTCGACCGGTTTGGAGGGGCCCGGCGAAGGTCAGCGTCTTGGAAACGATCGGCGTGAGCAGGCTGTCGAAGCTCTGGCGGACCTGGCGGATCGGCGTCCGGATCTGGCGCGCCATTCCGTAAATGCCGGCGGCGGATTCACCGAGGAACGCTCCGACCAGATAAAGATCGAGGCGCCCGGCAAGGGCGTTGGCAAAGTCGGACAAAGTTGGAAGCGCGGTCTCGCGCACGTTTTGGAAAAAATGGACGGGCGCGAGATGGTAGGTCCGGAGCGAGAACGGCCCGAGGCAGCGCCGCACGGCGACGACCGAATAAATGACGGCAGCAACGGTCCCTGCCCAATATCCGATGATGAGCCCGGTTGTCTGATAGCCGGCAGCCCATGCGATTCCCGAAGCGATGACGCCGGCATACGGCTCGATGATCGAGCGCGCCCAAACCTGATCTCGCATTTTGTGGGTCCAGCGCGTGGCGGCGAGAAGCAGATCGAGCAAGGACTGGCCAAGGATCATCGGCGCGAGCAGGAACAAGGCGGCGGCGGTGTTGCCAGCGATCAGCGAATCGGGAACCAGGCCAACGGCGAGCATGATCGGTGCGGCGCAGATGAAGCTGGCGACGAAGACCAGGATGATGCCGTCGAGAACGATGTGCGGCGGTGAGCGCAGATGATGCC
>JBEEHI010000327.1:0-2694 GCA_041167305.1 Verrucomicrobiota bacterium | reverse complement strand
AGGCCGAGCGGGTAGGCGAGAAACAGGATGAGGATGGCCATCGCCGGCAGCATGAACCAGAAGCCCTGCCAGTCGCGATGCACGATGAGCCGGCGCCACGCCGCCCGCGGTGTTACGACGCCCGTCCGGCCTCCCGAGATCAAAGTCGCCTGGCTCATCGCAGCTCCGGGCCCTTTATTGAACCGGCGGCGGGGGAAACCCGCGCCGCCGCCGATGATTTACGCGCGGAAAATGCGCTGCGCCTGGCGTTCCGCCGTGCGGATCGTCCCTTTGACGTCCTCCGCACCGGTGCAATAGCGCGCCACCATGTCGACCATGATGAAGTCCGCGAGCGCCGCCGCCGCCTTCTCGCCGATCGAGCCGAGACCGCCGGCCGTCAGCGTGCGCTTCGAGGCCTCGCCGAACACCTTGTTCTTCGGATCCGCGGTCCAGACTGGATTGTTATCGTAGGCGGTGAGCGTATGAGTCAGATAGCCCTGCGCACCCTGGAGCCACGGATTGTAATTTTCCGCTTCCATCATGAAGGCCATGAACGCTTTGCAGGCGTTGGGGACTTTGGTGAAATTGAAGGCGAAGATCGGGAAGGCGAGCTGCAGCTCGGTCGGCTTGCCGATCGGGCCGACGGGCCAAAACGCGTGATCCATATCTTCGGCGATTTCCTTCTGCTTCGCATCGCCGCCGGCGCCGGCGACTTTCGCCGCGACATAGATCGAGATGCCGTTACCGGTCAGATACAGCTCACCGGCGAGGAACGCTTTGTTGTTGCTTGAATCGTTCCACGAGGCCGTTCCGGGGATGAAGGTCTCGTAGAGCTGCTTGGTATATTCGAGCGCTTTGGCGGTCTCCGGTGAATTGATGATCACCTTGTCGTCCTTGTCGACGAGAAAGGCGCCGTGGCCCCAGAGGACCCAATGAACCCAGCCATTGCCGTCGCCGCTCGCATGGCCGAGGGCGAAACCGGCCGGCGTATTGTTCTTCTTCAAGCCGCGGCATAATTCCAGGAACCCCGGAAAATCCTTCGGCACTTCCTTGAAGCCGGCCTTGTTGATCGCATTAACGCGGTAGTTGATGTAACCGCCGTTGACCGCGACGGGAATGGCGATCCACTTGCCCTGATATTGGCCGTAGGCAGCCGGCGCCGGAATCCATCCGCCATATTTTTTGCCGAGATAATCGGCCACGTCGGTCACATCGAGGCATTTCTCCGGAAACAGCTGTGCCGTCGAGTAAAGACCCCAGAGGAGATCCGGACCCTGCCCGGTATTCGCCGCAACGGAAGCCTTCGGCTGGAGATCGTCGAAGGATTCGTTCGAGACGTTGACCTTGACGTTCATCGCCTTCGAGAACGCATCGACCATCTTCATGAAGGAATCGTCCTCGGACTGGACGAAGCGCTTCCAGCGCAGAAGGTTGAGCGACGCGCCGGGTTCCGGCTTCCATTGCGTCGTCTGCGCGAAGGCCTGGGCAAATTCGAGCAGCCCACCGCCTGCGGCGAGACCCAGCACACCCGCGCCTTTGACGAGCGTGCGCCTTGAAAAATCGTTCATCTTTCTCCTCCCGTTAATTTCCGAGTTCGTGGGTTTGTTGTTGGCGGCTCTCAGTTCAGGATTCGCTTGCCGGTTTCGGCATCGAAGAGATGCGCAAGCCTCGGATTCGGCGCGAGCCTGATGCTCTCGCCGGGCTTCGGCATCACGCGTTCGCGGAACACGCAAACGATGTCGTGATCGCCGGAGCGGGCGACGACCTGCGTCTCCGAGCCGGTCGGCTCGATGACGACGACTTCGGCGGGGATACCATCATCGGCAATATGGAAATGCTCCGGCCGAATGCCGTAGATGACCGGCTTGCCATCCGAATTGGCCGGAATGTTGAGGAGGGGCAGGTCCGCCCCCGCCTGCGTAAGAACCTTGCCGCCGCTGATACGCCCGCTGACGAAATTCATCGCCGGCGAGCCGATGAAGCCGGCAACGAACAGGTTATCCGGCCGGTCATACAATTCGAGCGGCGCGCCGATCTGTTCGACCAGCCCGTCATGCATGACGACGATCTTGTCCGCCATCGTCATCGCCTCGATCTGATCGTGCGTGACATAGACGATGGTGGTCTCGAGCCGCTGATGCAGCTCCTTGATTTCGGTGCGCATCGCGACGCGCAGTTTGGCATCGAGATTGGACAGCGGCTCGTCGAAAAGAAAGACCTGCGGATCGCGCACGATGGCGCGGCCCATGGCGACGCGCTGGCGCTGGCCGCCAGAGAGCTGGCGCGGATAGCGATCGAGCAGCGCTTTCAGCCCAAGAATATCGGCGGCGCGCTCGACACGCGTCTTGATCTCGGCCTTCGGCGCATTCCTGAGCTTCAGCGAGAAGCCCATATTGTCGTAGACTGTCATGTGCGGGTAGAGCGCGTAATTCTGGAATACCATCGCGATGTCGCGCTCTTTCGGCGGCACGTCGTTGACGACACGCCCGCCGATGCGGATTTCGCCGCCGGTGATGTTTTCCAGGCCCGCGATCATGCGCAGAAGCGTCGATTTTCCGCAGCCGGACGGCCCGACGAGAATGACGAACTCGCCATCCTCGATATCGACGTCGACGCCGTGGATCACGGCGGTCGCGCCGAACGCCTTGCGCACGCCCCGGATTTCCACGGACGCCATGCTTACTCCTCCCGATCCCGCGGGGTTGATGCCCCGCC
>JBEEHI010000326.1:0-8662 GCA_041167305.1 Verrucomicrobiota bacterium | reverse complement strand
AGCGGCTCCCTTTCGCAATGGCCAGGCGCGCGCCAATGGCTGCACCGAGAATGCTGCAAAGCGCCATCGGAATCGCGTAGGCGTAAATGATGTGGCCGGTCCAGCCGAAGTAGAGAACGGACGCGAGATTGGTGGCGAGATTGATCACCTTCGCCGAGGCCGATGCGGCCAGGAAATCGAAACCGAAAACGCCGACGAACAGGAAGATCAGGAAGCTGCCGGCGCCCGGCCCGAAGAACCCGTCGTAAAAGCCGAGCGCCGCGCCCATCAGGATGCCGAGGAGTTGCGCCTTTTTCGGCGGGTGCTTCGGCCGATGAATGATCCCGAGGTCCTTGACGAAGAAGACGTAGATCGCGACCAGGACCAGCAGGATCAGGACGATAGGCCGAAGGGAGACTGGGTTGAGGAGCGAGACGATGCGCGACCCGAGGAAGGAAAAAATGAAAGCGGTGATCGCGGCGGGCAGGATCGTCGGCCAATCGAAGGTGACGTGCCGCGCGTAACGGCTAACCGCGATCGTCGTCCCGGCGCAGGAAGCGAATTTGTTCGTGCCAAGAATCGTCGCGATGGGGAGATTCGGGAAAAGGATCAGCATGGCCGGCAACTGGATCAGCCCGCCGCCGCCGACGACCGAATCGATGAACCCGGCGAGGAGCGAAAACGCGCAGATGAGGAAGATGAGCATGGTGGGTCGCGCACTCCGCCGCGCGAATGCGGACTATCTTATCTTCTCCTTTCTCGTTCCCAAACTCTGTTTGGGAATGTCGCTGTTCCGGCAACTCTGTTGCCCCGCTGCGAAACAGAGTTTCGAAGACAAGTGCGTTCCCAAACAGAGTTTGGGAACGAGGGAAAAGAAGTCGGGGCGCAAAGGCCCCCTCCCACATTCAGAGCCGGACTCGTTGCAAGCGCAAGGCGTTCGCAATCACCGAAACGGAACTCAGGCTCATCGCGGCGCCGGCGATGATTGGGCTCAGGAGCAATCCGAAAAACGGATAGAACACGCCGGCGGCAATGGGAATCCCGAGGGCGTTATATACGAACGCGAAGAAAAGATTTTGCCGGATGTTGCGCATGACTGCGCGACTCAAGCGCAGTGCCTGGACGATGCCGTTGAGATCGCCTTTCACCAGGGTAATGCCGGCGCTTTCCATCGCCACGTCGGTCCCAGTGCCCATGGCGATGCCGACATCGGCCGCGGCGAGCGCGGACGCGTCGTTAATCCCGTCGCCTGCCATCGCTACGATCGAGCCATCACGGCGCAAGGCCTCGACGCGTTCATGCTTGTCCTTCGGCGCGACCCCCGCTTCCACTTCATCCAATCCGAGTTTTTTCGCGACGGCCTGCGCAGTGCGTTCGTTGTCACCGGTTAGCATGATCACTTGCAAGCCGAGTCGCTTCAGTTCCTCGAGCGCTCCGGGCGTGGATTGCTTGATCGGATCGGAAATGGCGATGATGCCGGCGGGCTGTTTCCCAATCGCCGCAAAGATCACGGTCTGACCTTCCGCCTGAAGATCGCGCGCCTGGGCTTCGAGATCTTCCAGAGGAACGATGCCGTTCGCGCGAAGAAACGCGGGCTGACCTACTACAATTTGAGTCCCACCTTGGCTCGCGATCACTCCTCCGCCCGTGCTCGACGAGAACTCCTCAGCGTTTTCGATCGTGATGCTTCGCTCGCGTGCGGCCGCCACAATCGCCGAAGCGAGCGGATGCTCGCTCTGAAGCTCGGCCGATGCCGCGGCTGCGAGCAAATCATCCTCCGTGACGCCGCCGGCGACGACGATCTTCGTCACGCGCGGTTTGCCTTCCGTCAGCGTCCCGGTTTTGTCCACGACGAGCGTCGTAACTTTCTCCATCAACTCGAGCGCACCCGCGTTTTTCACCAGAACTCCGGCGTGCGCGCCGCGGCCGACACCGACCATGATCGACATCGGCGTCGCCAAACCGAGAGCGCACGGGCAGGCGATGATCAGGACCGCGACGGCGTTCACAATAGCGTGGGCGAGACGCGGCTCAGGCCCGATCCAAAGCCATACTGCAAATGTCACGAATGCGACGAATAGGACTGCCGGCACGAAATATCTCGCGACCTTGTCGGCCAGCCGCTGGATCGGCGCGCGGCTCCGTTGGGCTTCGGAAACCATCCGCACGATTTGGGCGAGAACGGTTTCGTCACCGACACGCTCGGCTTCCATCACGAAGCTGCCGGTGTTGTTCAATGTCCCGCCGATCACCTTGTCGCCGGAGATTTTCTCGACCGGCACCGCTTCGCCGGTGAGCATCGATTCGTTCGCCGTGGTGTGTCCTTCGAGCAGGCGGCCATCGACTGGAATTTTCTCACCGGGACGAACGCGGAGGTGATCGCCCGATTTCACTTCGGCGAGAGCGACGTCTCGTTCCTCTCCGTTTCGAATCAGGTGCGCCGTGGGCGGCGTGAGGTCGAGCAGGCTGCGGATCGCGTGGCCGGTCCGGCGGCGCGCTCGCAATTCGAGGACCTGGCCAACGAGAACCAGCACTGTGATCATGGCCGCTGCTTCGAAATAAAGGCCGGGCATCGCGTGATGCGCCAGCGTCGGCGGAAACAAGCCGGGGAAGAAAAGCGCTACGCAGCTATAAAGCCAGGCCACGCCGACGCCGATGGCGATAAGGGTAAACATGTTGAGATTCCAGCTCAGGATCGAGCACCAGCCGCGGACGAAGAATGGCCAGCCCGCCCACAGAACCACCGGTGTGGTGAGTGCGAATTGGATCCAGCGTGACCCGTCGCCTGACATCCAAAGCGGCGCGCTCGGAATGAGATGCGACATGGCCAGGAGAAAAACCGGCAAGGTGAGCGCCGCGCCGATCCAAAGACGGCGCGTCATGTCGGTTAATTCCGAATCGTCTTCCACGGTCGCCGCCGAAATGGTTTTCGGCTCCAGCGCCATTCCGCAGATTGGGCAACTGCCGGGACCGTCCCGCTCGATCTCGGGATGCATAGGGCAGGTGTAGATGGCGCCGGAAGACATGGAATAGGACCTATACGACTTATACGACCTATTCGCTTTTCCACGCAGTTCGTTCGAGCTTTTGAGCAGCCATGCGCACCACTTTTCGCGACCGGACGGAAGCCGGCCAGTTGCTCGCTGAGCGATTGCCCGCTTACGAACGGCATCCGAACGCGATTATCCTGGCGCTCCCGCGCGGCGGTGTGCCAGTGGGGTTCGAGATCGCGACCAAGCTCGGGTTGCCGCTTGATGTTTTCGTCGTGCGCAAACTGGGCGTGCCCGGTCAGCGGGAACTGGCGATGGGCGCGATCGCGTCGGGCGGCGTCCGCGTTCTCAATGAGGATGTTCTTCGTTACATGCCGCATGCCGCCGCTACGGTCGCAGCCGTGACGATCGAGGAAGCGCGCGAAGTAGACCGTCGCGAACGCGATTACCGGCAGGACCGTCCGGCGCCGGAACTGAGCGGGCGCGTGCTGATCTTGGTGGATGACGGCCTCGCGACGGGTGCGACGATGCTGGCGGCGATCGCGGCGTTGCGCCAGAAGAGTCCGGCGAAAATCGTGGTGGCGGTGCCGGTATGTCCCCCGGAAACGCTCGCTGAGATCGAGCGCGCGGCCGATGAAACGGTGTTTTTGTTCGCGCCCGATTGGTTCCGCGGCGTTGGACAGTTCTACGAGAATTTCGCGCAGCTTACGGACGAGGCTGTGCGCCTTGTGCTCGCGCGCGCCGCGGAAAGAAACTAGATGAACGTTCGCATGCGATCGCTTCCACTAATTCTTCTCGCCCTGGCCATCGCCAGCGCGCGCGCCTTCGCGGCTGACGATAGCGCCCAGGAGAAACGTTTCTTGTCGAACGCCCGCCAGCTCGTCTTCGAAGGGAAACGAAGCGGTGAAGGTTATTTTTCACCGGACGGGAAGAAGCTGATTTTCCAGAGCGAACGCGAATCGGCGAACCCGTTCTACCAGCAATACATTCTCGACCTCGAGACAGGCGAAACAACGCGGGTTTCGCCGGGCACGGGGAAAACGACCTGCGGCTTTTTCCAGCCGGGAACGAATCGCGTCCTCTTCGCTTCGACTCACGCCGATCCGGACGCGATGGCGAAACAAAAGGCGGAGCTGGAATTCCGCGCGAGCGGGAAACAGCGCCGTTACGCCTGGGATTACGACGCGACCTTCGATATTTTTTCGGCGAAACAGGAAGGGACTGATCTCGTTAACCTGACGCATTCGCCGGGCTACGACGCGGAAGGTTCCTATTCGCCCGACGGAAAGCAGATCGCTTTCTGTTCGTTGCGCGCGGCGTTTCCTCTCGAAAAACTTCCGAAGGAGCAGCGCGACCGGTACGACAAGGACGCTTCCTGGTTCGGCGACATCTACATCATGAACGCCGACGGCACGAACGTCCGCCGCCTAACGACCGAACCCGGCTACGATGGCGGCCCGTTCTTTTCGCCGGACGGATCGCGCATCGTCTGGCGACATTTCGATGAGAGCGGAATGATCGCGGATGTCTGGACGATGAAGCTTGACGGGTCGGACAAGCGGCGCGTGACGGATTTCAAATCGATGTCGTGGGCGCCGTTTTATCATCCGAGCAGCGATTACTTCATCTTCACTTCGAACAAGCTCGGGTTCGAAAATTTCGAGTTGTTCCTGGTGGACGCGAAGGGCGAGCACGAGCCGGTGCGGGTAACGTTCACGACGGGGTTCGACGGACTGCCGGTCTTTTCGCCGGATGGGAAGAAGCTTTGCTGGACGAGCGGGAGAACGAGTGACGGCAAATCGCAGTTGTTCCTGGCCGATTGGAATGACGCGGCGGCGCGAGCGGCGCTGCAAGCGGCGCCGAAGAAAGGGGAGGGCGAATCGCCTTCGCCAGCGGCGGCCGGGATCACCGATCCCGGCTACAGCGCGGAGATCAAGGCGGACGATCTGCGGAAGGAAGTCGAATGGCTGGCGGATGAGAAGCGCGAAGGGCGCATGACCGGCAGCCCCGGCGCGCAGGAAACGGCGAAATGGCTGGCGGGCTATTTTCAGCGAGCGGGATTGAAATCGTTCGCGGAAAACTACGCGCTGCCATTCCAGTTTAACGCGGGTGAACGCATTCTCGCGGAGAAAACGCGGTTCGAGATTTCAGCGGGCGACGCGAAAGCGCCGGCGGTCGCGAAGCTGGACACGGACTTTCGTCCACTCGCCTTCAGCGAAAACGGCGAAGCGAACAGCGAGGTCGTGTTTGCCGGCTACGGGCTGGTGGTGCCGGGCGAAGGAGCAGCACGCTACGATTCCTACGCGGGCCTCGACGTTAAGGACAAGATCGTGCTGATCTTTCGCTACGTACCGGAAGGGGTCGACCAAGCGCGCCGGGCGCAACTGAATCGTTACTCCGGGTTGCGTTACAAGACGATGCTGGCCCGGGAGCGTGGCGCGAAAGGCGTGCTCGTCGTCACCGGGCCGAATTCGCCCAATGCGGGCCAGTTGCTTTCGCTTACGAACGACGGCACGAACGCGGGCAGCGGCATCGTAGCGGCATCGATTAACGGTGCGACAGCAGACGCGCTCCTGGCGGCGAGTGGCAAGAACTTGAAAGAACTGCAGACCGGGCTCGACCAGGAAAATCCACATGCGGAAGGCGGTTTCGTTTTGCCGAAAGTGAAAGTGAAACTCGCTTGCGGCATCGAGCATTTGAAGAAAACGGACGCGGATATTGTCGCCTATCTGCCGCCGGCCGCGGGCAGCGACGAATATGTCCTCGTCGGCGCGCATTACGATCATCTCGGCCGGGGCGGGACCAGCTCGCTCGAACGGGCCGGCGAGGAAAACAAGATCCACCCGGGCGCGGACGACAACGCTTCGGGAACCGGCTGGGTAATGGAACTGGCCGCGTCGGTGGCGAAGGAGCGCGGGGAGCACCCGGAAAAATTCCGGCGCGGCGTGATCTTCGCGTGCTGGTCCGGCGAAGAGATTGGGATCATTGGGTCGGCCGCGTTCTGCGAACATCCGCCCGTGCCCTTGAACAAGATCGTCGCCTACGTGAATGCGGACATGGTGGGACGGATGCGGGACAACAAACTCACGTTGCAGGGCGTGGGCTCGTCGCACGCGTGGCGCAAGCTGATTGAAAAGCGAAACGTCACCGCCGGTTTCAATCTCACGTTGCAGGACGATCCCTATCTTCCGACCGACGTCACGAGCTTCTACACGAAGAATGTCCCGGTGCTGAATTTCTTCACCGGCGCGCACGAAGATTACCACCGGCCAACCGACACCGCGGAGAAGATCAATTACGAAGGCCTGGAAAGGATCGCGAAGTTCTCGCAGCAAATCGTGCTCGACCTCGCGGAGAGCGCCGAGCGCCCCGACCTGGCGAAAGTGGACCGCACCGCCCAGGAAGCCGGCGGGCGCGAGACGTTGCGCGCTTATCTCGGTTCGATCCCGGATTACACGACGGACGTGAAAGGCGTGAAGCTGAGCGGCGTGCGCGGCGCGAGTCCGGCGGAGAAAGCGGGATTGAAAGGCGGCGACGTGATCGTCGAGTTCGCCGGGCAAAAGATCGCGAACATTTACGATTACACTTACGCGCTCGATGCGGTGAAGATCGGGCAACCGGTGGAGGTCGTGATCGAGCGCGATGGAAAGCGCATGACGCTGACGGTCACGCCGGAAGCGCGGAAGTGATCGCGTGTCATCCTGAGCGAAGTCGAAGGATTTCTAATTTTTCCGGGCAGGCCCAGCGCGGAGACGCTAGAGGTCCTTCGACTCCGCTTCGTTCGCTCAGAATGACAGGTTTAGAAAGTTCAACGCACCGTCGTCCATCTAAACAAAGCCCCCGCCGGATTTCTCCAGCGGGGGCCCGTTAACTAACCGCCGCGCTTTACTTCGCGCAGCAGCCTGACTTGATCAGGCAGCAGCTTCCGCCGCCGCAGCAATCAGCCGAACGCGAAGTCGCGCTGGCTGTGCCGACGAGCGCCAGGGCCGCTACGATCGCCAATAGGTATTTCATGGGAATCCTCCGTTGAGTTTCCTTTCGCACTCGTCCCACAGTCGCGAGACGAGCCGACGCGATCTGGCCGAATCAGGCGCGCGGCGGCGGAACCGGAGGACGTTGCGAGCGTCTGTGCTCGGAAGAAAGGTAAGCAGCAAAAGTTTCGTCACCGACGGGCGGATAAACGAACGGCGCGGCGAAGGTGGCGACAAGGGCAAGGCCAATCGTGCAGAGAGCACAGCATTCCTTGTCCTCGTCCGACTTCGGCGCGTGCCGGTCGCACTCGCGAATCGCCGATTCTGTTTTCATTTTCGCGCAGCAGCTCGTCCTCTCGGTTTGCGGGACGGGAGCGGAAGTCCGGGACGGAATGGCGGCGGCCGCGATCGAGCAGGAGATGAGCAGGCAAAGCAGGAATCGCAACGAAATCGCTCTCATTACGGCCCCAGCTTACCATCTGTTGCCCGGAAGGATCAACCCTCGCCCGGGCAGTCGGATCCGCGGGAACGCGCGCTTGAGTGCCGCGGCAGAAATTAAGATAATGCGAGGACGACACGAAGTTTTGTTAGACCATGAACGCTCAACCGCCTCCGTTGCCGCCGCGCGATGTCCTTTTGACGATGATGCTCGGTGTGCTGGTCGCGAACGCGATCGGCGGTACTTTGCTTTTCGGGATTGTGTGGTTTGTCGGCGCTTACAAGAATTCCGACGTACCGACATTCGTCGCATGGCCAAGTTTCTTTCTGATCCCGTTCGTTGTCGGACTCATCGCCGCGTGGTTCTGGCGGCGGATTTATCGCACCATCGCCTGGAGCACGCTCGATGCATTCTTTGTGACGCTTGTCGGCCTTGCCGCGGCGGCGCTCATTCTGCGAGAAGGCGTCGTCTGTCTAGTGATCGTCTCGCCGGTCCTCTATGTTTTCATCCTTTGCGGAATACTGCTGGGGCGCCTCTGCTTCCGGCCGAACTATTCCAAACTTCAGCTCACGATCTTTCCGTTGCTCGCGCTCGTCACGCTCGGTGAATCGCTTTACCACTCCGAGCAGCAGGCGGTCGTCACGGATTCAATCGTTATCCATGCGCCCCCGGCCAAGGTCTGGCCGCACGTGCTCGCCTTTTCCGAAATTCCCGATGCGCCCGGCTACTGGATTTTCCGGCTCGGCCTGCCTTATCCGACTCAAACGACCAACGGCGGCAATTTCGTCGGTGCCGATCGGCAATGCATGTTCAGCAACGGGATCGTCATCAAGGAACACGTGGCTGAGTTTGTCCCGAACGAGAAACTCACCTTCGACGTCGCCGAACAACCGACCGATCCTGAAGCCTACGGCCACATTACCCTCCATCGCGGCCAGTTCGTCCTCCGCGATAATCGCGATGGAACCACGACCTTAATCGGCTCAAGCTGGTACACTCTGCACGTCCGCCCCCGCTGGTACTTCGATTTGTGGACCCGCGACATGACCCGCGCCGTTCATCTGCGCGTCCTGAACCACATCAAGCGACTGTCGGAGCGCGACGAATAGTTCGCCATCTCAGCGGCCCGGCCACGTGAGGCGAAGCCTTTTACGTGGCTACCCCGCATAGATTCGAACTATGAATAACGCCTCCAAAGGGCGCTGTGTTACCGTTACACCACGGGGTAAAGCAGAGGCTCAAACGCGGCGCTCGCCGCTCACATTCTTAGATGGCAAACCGCA
>JBEEHI010000325.1:0-8048 GCA_041167305.1 Verrucomicrobiota bacterium | reverse complement strand
TCCCGGGCGCGCATCGACGCGTTTTTGGCGTCGTTGAGCCGCGTTCCCATTTCGTCGTTCGGCGGCAGGAGGAGGGAGGCGAGCGAGATATTGCCGATGATCGCCGTGAGCAGGTTGTTGAAGTCGTGGGCAATTCCGCCGGCGAGCAAGCCGAGTTGTTCCAGGGTCTCGGCTTTGCGTCGCTCGGCTTCATTGCGCTGACGTTCGGTGATGTCGCGGAAAACAAGGACCACGCCGGCGACTTCGTTTTTGCTGTCGCGAATGGGGGAGGCGACCTGCTCGATAATGTGCTCGCGGCCCTGGCGCGAACGCAAAGTCGCGTTCTCCGGCATGCTGAGCAGAATCGATTGGGCTTCATTTCGCGACCCGGTCTTCTGCGCGCGCGCCTGCGCCTGTAGATCGATCGCGATATTGTAAACGGATTTCAGGGAGCGCCCGATGGCTTCCTTGGACGTCCAGCCGGTGAGGTTTTCCCCGGCATTGTTGATCATGATGATCTTGCCCTGGACGTCGGTAGTGATAACGCCGTCCTCGATGGAACGCAGAGTAACCGCGAGGCTTTCCTTGTCCGCCGCGATTTCCTGCTCGAAACGCCGGCGCTCGGTCACGTCGCGCACCATGGCGACAAAAAGCATCTGCTTATCGACCACCATCTTGCTCAAGGAAATTTCGATGGGGAACGTCGCGTGCCGACGGGTGCGACCGACCGCCATGGTTGTGCAGCCCGTGCGTTTCTCGAGGTCGTCCCAGGCGCAGGCCACGGGTTCGGGCTCGATGCCATAACTTTTCGGAACGAGCTTGGTGAACTTGTGGCCGACCATCTCGTTGTTGATGCAACCGAACATCTTCTCCGCGGAGGGATTCATCGAACAGATGATGCCCTGTTCATCGACCGTGATCATGCCGTCGAGAATATTTTCGATGATGGAACGGATGCGGGTTTCGATGCCTTCTAACTTGGCTAACTGGCGACGCACCAGGACAAAGCTGTAGCTGTTCGAAACGATCAGCAGTCCCACGGCAAACACGCAGAGCAACGCCAGTCCTGTGGTCTTCACGATCCGGTCCCGGCTCGCGATGGTGGAGCGTGCTTCGTAAAGACTCACCTCGTCCGATTGGAATTTCTTCAACATCTCGCGGATGTCGGTCATCAACGCTTCCCCGTTGTTCTTCGCCGGGTCTTTTCCGGTCCGCTTCGCTTCCATCTCCGGGATCGCCGAGGCCTGGGTCCAGCGTTCCACACCCTTCTTGATTTGGCTCAATGCCTCCGATTGTTCCGGGACATTGGCGACGAGAATCGAAAGGTAACCGTGGTAGGTATAAAAATCGGCCGTGGCACTACGGTAGGCGTCCGCAAAACCGTTGTCGCCGGTCAGGAGATAGCCGCGCTTCTCCTTCTGCATCTCGATGACGGAGCGCTCCAGTTTGGTGAGGAAATCGACAATCTGGGTGGATTGAGCGGCCCACTCCTGTTCGCGCATGCGCTGGTTGAGGACGATTTGCTCTTCGTTCTGAAGCGATTGGAGAATGTCCCGGGCCTGGTTGAGCAATCCGTTGCCGAGAGGGCCGGAGGATTCGCCCGCTTCCATCAACCGGGCCGAGCCCTTGGTTTGGCGCTCGTTGATTTGCGGTAAGGCGATTTCATCCAACCATTTCTGGACGATCTCCTGTATCTTCATGACGCGCTTGCGCTGTTTCGGACTGTCCAAAATCAGCACCGTCAACTCTTCGACGCGCCGCTTGATGAGGTCCCGCCGGCTCTGGAAAGGATCGAGATGGGAAGCGTTGCCAGTCAGCAAGTAACCGCGATGTCCAGTTTCCAGCGCGGCAATATCGTTTTCCAGCACGCTGCTGAGCCGCATGACTTCGAGGGTGTGGGCACGCAGGGTCTCCTGGTGGTGATTGCGGAGAGTGACGAACAGAAACAACCCGGCCAGGAACGTGATAACGACGATGCCGACCGCCGTCCCGGACAACAGTTTGAAGTGAAAATGCTTCGGGCTAAAGAGCCACGCTGCACTTCGGCCGATGATACCTCGACGAACCTTAGGTTTTGGAGGTACGTCGATCTGAGTCATTAGAAATTCCAGAAAAGCAAATAGCCTGCCATGCCTTCCGAGCGTCCCTACGGATACTGCGGATGCCGACCTAAAAGCAGGCTTAGTACCGGACCCGGATAAGAAATAATCCGGCGGCTGGCGCAACGTTGCGCGCGTGGGAAAATCGCTGCTTCGAATGATGAAGCCGGGATTGAATTTCGTTAGGTGATTCCTTACCTGACCCGACCTCGATGAGGGCTCCGACCATCAGCCGCACCATCTTGTAAAGAAATCCATCCCCTTCGAATTCGATGGATATCAGCGGGCCGGAATTGCGGACGCGAACGGTGCGCAGGGTGCGCGTCGTATCGTCGACCGGCGCGCCGCGGTTGGCAGCGAACGAGGCGAAATCGTGGCGTCCGGCGAACAACTCCGTTGCAGCTGCCAGAGCCGTGCGATCAATCGGGTCGCGCACATGCCAGGCCCGCCCGTTTTCCAAAGGGGGTAACACCTCACTATTCCAGACCCGGTAACGGTAGAGTTTCCCTTTCGCCGAGAAACGGGCGTGAAACGATTCGGAGACGAACCGGCACTTCATGATGCGGATCGTGGGCGGGAGAACTCCGTTTAAGGCGGAGCGCCATCGCTCTTCGCCATAACGCCGGGCGGGAAGATCGACATGCGCGCACTGCGCGAGCGCGTGCACTCCCGCATCGGTGCGGCCGGCACCGTGAACACGCACGCGCTTGGAACAAATCTGTTCGATCGCGCGTTCGAGATGGTCTTGGATTCCATTGCCGTTCCGCTGGCTTTGCCAGCCGGAAAACGGCGCGCCGTCATACGCGACGATCAACTTTAGCCGCGCCACCATTCAGGATCACGAGTCGCCGGGAATTCCGCTCGCAGGCAAACTGTCGAGGTAACCTTGCAGGATCATTTGCGCCGCGACCTGGTCGACGACGCCCCGCGAATCCCGCGTCTTTCGACCGCTCGCGCGCAAGGCGCGGTTCGCCGCAGTCGTGGTGAGACGCTCGTCCCAGGTCACGACTTTGCACGGCAGGAGCGCTTCCAGTTTTTTCGCGAACGCCAGCGCCTCGGTGGCGCCGGTGCCGACGCTGCCGTTCATGTGACGCGGTAATCCGACGACCACGCGTTCGGCGTCTTTCTCGCGCACAATCTCCGCGATCCGCCGCGCCGCGTCCGCGGTCGCCGGGATTGTTTCCACCGGATGCGCCAGCATTCCCAGCTCGTCGGAAACGGCCACACCGATGCGTGCCTTGCCCAGATCGATCCCGAGGATTCGCCGGCGCAGTTGCAGATCGCTCATTGCAATTCCTCCGGCACCTGTCCCAGCAGGTTCTTGATCTTCTCGGCCTGGTGCCGGTGACAAATCAGGATCGCGTCCGCGGTGCGGACCACGATCAGGTTGTGCACCCCGAGCAACGCGATCCGCGCGCCGTTCGGATTGAAGACGATGTTGTTCGACGACTCGAGCGCGGTGATCTCGCAATTAGCGGCGTTCCCTTCCGCGTCGTTTTTGAAATACTTCGAGACGGCGCGCCAGCTACCGACGTCATCCCAGTCGAAGGCCGCTTCCACCACCAGGACGCGGTCCGCCTTTTCCATGATCGCGTAGTCGAACGAGATCCGCGGCAAGCTACTGAACCGTTCCGACAGCGTCTTCTTGAAATTGTCGCGCGCGCGGAGTTGCGAAATGAAACTGGCGAGCTCCGGAGTGTGCCGGTTGAATTCGCTCAGCACGGACGGCACCGACCAGACAAACATCCCGGCGTTCCATCTAAAATTTCCTTTGCGGATAAATGATTCCGCGAGGTCGGCGTTCGGCTTTTCGCGGAAACGGATCACGCGATGAACCACGCTGTCCGCATCTGCGCTGCGCAACTTCACCGCTTCGCCCTGCTCGATGTAGCCATAACCCGGACAGGCCCAGGTGGGCTTGATCCCGATCGTGACCAGCGCGCCGGTTTCCTCCGCGGCCGCCGCCGCCGTGGTCAGCGTTTTCTGGAACGCGGCGGTGTCGTTAATCACATGGTCCGCCGGCAGCACGATCATCGTCGCCGAGTGATCACGCGCCGCGACCCATCCGACTCCGAGCGCGACCGCGGCTGCCGTATCCCGCTTCGCGGGTTCGGCCACGATATTTTCCTTCGGCACCTGCGGCAACAATTCCCGCACGGCCGCTTCCTGGTCGACGTTGGTCAGGATGAGCAGCCGTTCCGGCGCAATCAATCCCTCCAGCCGCGCGACCGCTTGCTCGAGAAGCGTCTGCTCGGCGACCAGGCGCAGGAGCTGTTTGGGACGCGCGCGCCGGCTCAACGGCCAGAAGCGTTCGCCGCTTCCACCGGCGAGGATCAGCGCGTAGAGCGAGTTAGGCATGATTCGTTAGGTGCAAAAAAGGCAACCGGCACGCGAGCGCGCGGGCAGCGAGATTTTCCCGTTTCCTTTTCCGAAACGAGACGTATAAGGGTATCCGATGTCTCTTTCGATATCCATTCCTAAAACCGCCGAGCAAGTTCCGCTCGATGGGTTGATGACGCTCGCGCGCACCGCGTTTGGGCTTGGCATTGGAATGCTGGTCGCTGACAAGATCCGCCACCCGTTTCGGCAGGCCACCGCGATCGCGTTGGTTTCGGTCGGCGCGCTGGCCGCGGTGCCGTTGCTCGTGAAAGTGGCCATGGAAAGAATCAACCGGCCGGAATCCGAACGCGGCAGCCGAAACCGGCTGCGCTCGATCCGCGACGATTCCGGTTTTCGCTCCGATACCGACGCGCTGTAGCTGCGGCGCTCAGTCGCCGCGCGACTTGATTCCATCCTCTCCGCAGCGTAAGCCTTCCGCGCCCATGTCGTCTCGAACTCCGATTCCTCCGCCGCCGGAAGGTCTGCGCGAACGCTGCGCCGCGATCGCCCGGGAAGAAGACACCTTGCGCGAAGGCGGCGGCAAGGCCGGCCAGGATCGCCAGCACAAAATGGGACGCCTCCTCGCGCGCGAACGCATCAGCCAGTTGCTCGACAAGGGCTCCACGTTTTTCGAAGTCGAGCTTTGGGCCGCGTACAAAATGTATCAGCAATGGGGAAACATCCCTGCGGCGGGGGCGGTCGCCGGCATCGGAAACATCTCCGGCGTTCCCTGCATGATCATCGCCAACGATGCGACCGTAAAAGCCGGCGCGTTTTTTCCCGCCACCGCCAAGAAGCTGATCCGCGCCCAGCGCATCGCCTTCGAATGCGCGTTGCCTATTATTTATCTCGTCGATTCCGCCGGCGTCTTTCTCCCGATGCAGGACGAGATTTTTCCCGACGAAGATGATTTCGGCCGGATCTTCCGCAACAACTCCGTCATCTCCGCCGCGGGCCTGCCGCAGTTCGCGGCCATCATGGGCAACTGCGTCGCGGGCGGCGCGTATCTCCCGGTCCTATGCGACAAGATCCTGATGACGGAAGGAAGCGGCCTTTATCTCGCCGGCCCTTCGCTCGTCAAAGCCGCCATCGGGCAGATCGTCGAGGCGGAGGAATTGGGCGGCGCGAAGATGCACGCTGAAATTAGCGGCACGGTCGACTTCTACGAAAAGAACGACCAGTCGTGCTTGAAACGTTTGCGGTCCCTGGTCGGGCTTTTGCCCGAGGCGGCGAAAGACGTTCCTAAACCAAAGGTGACCGCGCCGGCTCAAAAGCCGGAGGCTGTTTACAATTTGATGAGTCTCGACGGCAACAAACCGTACGACGCGCGCGATCTTCTCGGGTCCATTATCGACGCCGACTCGCTCGACGAATACAAGGCCGACTACGGCAAGACGCTCGTCACGACTTACGCGCGGATCGCCGGCCGTCCGGTGGGAATCGTGGCGAGCCAGCGCATTCAATCCCGCACGAAAACGGAAGGCATCCAGATGGGCGGCGTCATCTACGCCGATAGCGCCGACAAGGCCGCGCGCTTCATCATGGATTGCAACCAGACCGGTTTGCCGATCATTTTTTTCCAGGACGTCACCGGTTTCATGGTGGGTCGCGACGCCGAACAGAGCGGCATCATCCGCAGCGGCGCGAAGCTGGTCAACGCGGTCAGCAATTCTACCGTCCCGAAAATCACGGTGGTCGTCGGCGGCTCGTTCGGCGCGGGGAACTACGCGCTCTGCGGCAAGGCCTACGATCCGCGATTTATCCTGGCATGGCCGAACGCGCGTTACGCCGTCATGGGCGCGGCCCAGGCGTCCGACACCATCTTCAGCGTGCTCGCCCGCGCCAGCGAACGGGGCGACAAGAAATCTACGCCGGAAGAACTGGAGCAATTGCGCGCGACCGTAAAAGCGAACTACGAAGAGCAGACCGACATCCGTTACGGCGCGGCCCGCGGCTGGGTGGACGCAATTATTCAGCCCCACGAAACGCGCGAAGTCCTTTCGCTCCTTCTCGAATACGTTTCGCGTCCCATGCCGAAAGCCCGGTTTCACACCGGCGTCGTTCAGACCTAGCGATCAGCGAATTCACCGGCGATCTCCGCGTTCGTTTCCAGAACAGGCTGGACTCCGGTTAACGGGAAAGTCACACCGCGTTGTCCCAGCGCGCGAATAACTTCCTCCGTCGGAATATTTCCGACAAGATCATCCTGCGCGAACGGGCAGCCGCCCAGTCCGCCCATCGCCGAATCGAAACGCCGGCAGCCCGCATCGAACGCCGCCAGGACTTTCGCCGCCGCGTCGGCGCGCGTGCTGTGCATGTGAAGGCCCACCTCGCATGCCGTGCGCTCGCGCAACACAGCGGCCGTTACGCGCTCGATCAATTCCGGCTCCGCCGCGCCCACAGTATCGGCTAGCGACACGGCGCCGACACCAAGACCCGCGATCATCGTGGCCGCATCCACGACTCTCTCTTCGCTCCAGGGATCGCCATAAGGATTGCCGAATGCCATCGAAACGTACGCGACCATTTCCAGGCCTGCCTCGTCTGCCATCTCCTTGATCCGTTTCAGCACCGCCCCGTTTTCGTCGAGCGATTGGTTCTGGTTCCGGCGCAGGAACGTTTCCGATATCGAGCAGGGATAACCGAGCGCCGTCACTTTCCCGGTTGCGATCGCCCGCGCCGCGCCTTTCTCGTTGACGACGATTCCGATAATCTCCACGCGGTTGAGCGGCCCGAGCTGGGCCAGCACTTCTTCGCTATCCGCCATCTGTGGTACCGCTTTCGGCGAGACGAAGCTCACCGCATCGATGTGTCGGAACCCGGCCGCAACCAGGCCGCGCAAGTATTCCACTTTCCGCTGGGTCGGTATCTGGCGGGGCAAACCCTGCCAGGCATCGCGCGGACATTCGATGAGCTTGACGGATTCCATCGTGACGGATGTTACTGACAGAATAAGGTAAGTCATGCCAGTCGTTCTCGTAGAAAAGCAAACGCCGCAGATCACGCTCCTCACGCTCAACCGGCCCGAGCGGCGGAATGCGCTCACGGTCGAATTGATGACCGAGCTAACCGCCGCAATTGAAAACGCCAACGCTGATCCGCACCAGCGCATCCTGATTCTGCGCGGCGCTGGCAAAGCGTTTTGCACCGGGTTGGACTTGGAGGAAGCCGTCAAAGTGGACCCGCAAATCACGGCGGAGAACGTCGCCCGAATGCTGCTCGCTATTGCTGAAACGCGGCTGGTTACCATCGCCATGGTCCACGGCGCCGCGGTCGCCGGTGGCGCCGGCCTCATGTCCGCCTGCGATTTCGCCATAGCGGCTGAGCGCACACGATTCGGTTACCCCGAAGTCCGGCGCGGTCTCGTGGCCGGACTTGTCCTGACCTTCATCCGTCGCCAGCTCCGCGAACGCGATCTCCGCGAAGTCCTTCTCGCGTCCGAACTGTTCGACGCCGAACGCGCCCGCGAGATCGGCCTCATCAATCGCGTCGTCCCGCCGGGAGACCTCGAAACCGCCGCCCAACAACTATCTGCTTCCGTTCTCCAGGGCGCTCCCGGCGCGATCACCAATTCCAAGCGCCTTATGGAAG
>JBEEHI010000324.1:0-7074 GCA_041167305.1 Verrucomicrobiota bacterium | reverse complement strand
ACGAAGTAGAGCGGGCGTTGTTTCACCTCGCCGTAAATCCGGCCCACGTATTCGCCAATGATGCCGAGCGAAATCAACTGCACGCCGCCCATAAAAAGAATGGCAACGAACACCGAGGCCCAGCCACGCACCCACAACGAAGGATCCCCGAAAAAACGCAAGATCACGGCGTAGATGATTCCGCAGAGCGCGAGCCCGAGGACAAAGAAACCGGTCCAGACCGCCAGCCGCAAAGGTGCGAAGGAAAAGGAGACGATGGCGTCAATGGCGAACCCGATCATTTTCACCAGGGAATAACCGGTCGTGCCCGCGAAACGTGCCTCGCGTTTATAAGGCACGGCGATTTGCCGAAAGCCGACCCAGCTGACCATCCCCCGCAGGAAACGGTCCCGCTCCGGCATGCGCAAGAGCGCGTTGACCACCTGCCGGTCCATGAGACGGAAGTCGCCCGTGTCGTTCGGAATGCCCTCGACGAGCCGATAAAAAACTTTCGCGCTCCAGAGTTTGAACGCCGTCTCGCCGGTGCGCTCGGTTCGTTGCGCGTAGGCGACGTGATAACCTTCCTGCCAGCGCGCGATCATTGTTTCGATCAGTTCCGGCGGGTCCTGCAGGTCCGCATCGATGATCACGACCGCGTCGCCGGCGGCGTGTTCGAGCCCGGCGGTGGTCGCGATTTGCTGCCCGAAGTTGCGCGAGAGGCGCAGGCCGCGCACGCGCGGGTCGGCGCGCGCGAGCTCGTAGAGGAGGCGCGAAGTTTCATCCCGGCTGCCGTCATCGACGAAGATGAATTCGAACGTGCCCGCGCTGGCGAGGCGATCCGCGAGCTCCGCGAGACGGCGATGCGCTTCCGGAAGCACAGCCGCTTCGTTGTAGCAGGGGATGATGATGGAGATGAGCATCGGAAATTCGCGCGCCTAGAAAGCCCAGGTGCCGTGAGCAAATTTTGTCGCAAACAGGGCCAGCAACAGAAGAGAAATCGCCGCCAGGATGCGGCCAGCCAGCGGGCGCGCAGCGGCCAGGCGCGCGAAAATGATGAAGATGGGGAAAAGCGTGAGGCAATAACGCGGCACGCTTACCACGTAGGTGGTGCTCGTGATCAAAAGCCAGTTCAGCGTCATCCAGATGGCGTACGAAGGCCGGAGTTTGATCCAGCACCAGACCGTGCAGAGGAACGAGAAGATGATGAAAATGAATTCGTGGAGGCCTTCCGTGAGATTGAAGTGCGGAATGCGCCACCAGACATCGCGGATCCCGAACCACGGGAGGGTGAGTTTCTTGTACCAATGTTGCTCCATCACCTTGGTGAAAGTGAAGGGATCGCCGGTGACGTGATAGTTGATCCAGAGATAGGCGACAAAGCCGAGCCCGGCCGCTCCGATCCAAAGCCAGCGCCAGTCAAACCGGCGCGTGGTGCGATATTGCAGCCACGCTTCCACGAGCAACGTCGGCGCCAGTAGGAGCCCGTTCACGCGGGTGAAACTGGCAAGGCCCGCGAGCACTCCGGCCAGCACCCAGAATTGTTTCCGCGCCGCCAGCAGGGACCCGATCACCAGGGCGAGGAATAAACTTTCCGTGTAGCCGATGTGCAAAAAGTAAGCGGTCGGGAAAATGAACAGGAACCAGACCGCCAGCCGCGCGACTTTCGCCGGCTGATCCAACTCGACCAACCGTCTGAAGAGAAGGCCGGCGAAAACGGACGCCGCGCCGGAGACCAGCAGGGCTGCGGCAAAGTAATTCCGGCAAAGAACAAACGCCGCGCGGACCAGCCACGGGTAGAGCGGGTAGAAGACAATGGAAAACCGGCCGTCGCCTGTGGCGGTGTAGCCATCCTTGGCCAGGTTCAAATAATGACTCGCGTCCCAGCGAGTCCAGAGCGTCTGCCAGGTTTCTTTCTGATCGAAAAGCGTCCCGACACTGAGCACGGCCAGGCCGAGCACGAGACCTTTTAGGACGAGAACAAGAATCGCGGTCTCGGTATCGGCCGTCGACCAGGTCAGGCGCAGGCGCTGCAAAAAAGTCGGTGCCGCCGACTTCACGCCGTCGCTGCCGTCAGATTTCTCGTCGCCCTTCTGCGTCATCGCCATTCGCATAACGCCGCGTTCCGCGACGGGTTGGAAGCTAATTTTTCAGCACGGGAATTCGCGAGGACTGGGGATGACAATAGGGCGGCGGCGCGCAACAGTGTGGAATGAGTAAGCGCAAGAAAACCGGCAGCGACACTCGCCTCATCGTCGCGGCGAGCGAGCACGATCCCGACATGCTGTACGCGACCCGGTTCTTCGCGCCGGACGCGTTTATTTTCCTCGAGGAACGCGGGAAGCGGACGCTGGTCTTGAGCGATCTGGAGATCGATCGTGCGCGCAAACAGGCGGACGCGGACGAGTTCGTTTCCTACAGCGTTCTCGAACGCGAGGTGCAGGGAACGCAGAAGAAAGCGCCGGCTTACGAAAAAGTATTGTCGCATTTCTTGCGGAAGCGCGGAGTGCGTTCGGTGCTGGTGCCGGCGAGCTTTCCACTCGGATTCGCGCAAGAGCTGGAGGCATCGAAGATCCGGTTGCGGACGACGAACGGACTTTTTTGGCCGGAGCGCGAGGCAAAAACGGAAAGCGAATTGAAATTGATGCGGCGCGCGCTCCAGATCACGGAAGCGGGAATGGCGCGCGCGATGGAAGTGCTGGCGGCGTCGAAACCAGGCGCGGGAAAGAAGCTGGCGTGGTCGGGCAAGACGCTGACATCCGAAGTGCTGCGGGCGGAAATCGACTCAGCGATTCTGCGCGCGGGCGGTCTTCCAGCGAACACGATCGTAGCCGGCGGCGATCAGGCGTGCGATCCGCACGAGCGCGGGTTTGGGCCGTTGAAAGCGGATTCGCTCATCATTCTCGACATCTTTCCCCGCGACGCGAAGAGCGGTTACTTCGGAGACATGACGCGGACGGTTGTGCGCGGGCGGGCGAATGAAGAGCAACGCCGGCTTTGGGAAACGGTGCGCGAAGGCCAGGCGCTGGCGTTGAAGAAAATGAAGCCCGGCGTGGATGGTTTGAAGTTGCACAACGAGGTGAAGCAGTTCTTCACCGATCGCGGTTTTCCGACGGAAGTTCGGGATGGCCGGCAGGTCGGATTCTTTCACGGGACGGGGCATGGGCTCGGTTTGGAAATTCACGAGTTCCCTCGGTTCCAGAAGACCATCTTCAAACCGGGACAGGCGCTGACGGTGGAACCAGGCCTGTATTACCCGGGCGTCGGCGGCGTCAGAATCGAGGACGTTGTGGTGGTAACAAAGTCCGGGACGCGAATGCTTTCACGGTTCGAGAAGCGGCTGGAGATTTGACGCGCAGCGCGAATGAACGAATGACGCCCAGCGGCGTCTAACGTTCAAAGATAATGTGCCGACCGAAGTCGAGGCACCTCTCGGATGACGGGAGGCTCCTCGACTTCGTCACATAGGAACAACATGCTTTCATACATTTACGGTTACGGTTTCGGATCCAACTGGCTGCTGCTGGTCGGCATCCCGCTGGTTATCGGGCTGATCGCGCAGTTTCGGGTCCGCAGCGCGTTCAAGAAATGGGGCGCAGTGCGCGCCAGCTCGAACATCACCGGGGCGGAAGCCGCCCGGGAGATCCTCGCGGCCGCCAAAATCACCGACGTTCAGGTCGTGCAAACGAACGATTTCCTGGGCGACCATTACGATCCCACCAGCAAACGCCTCTGTCTTTCCGACAACGTTTTCAACACGCCTTCTGTCGCCGCCCTCGGCATCGCGGCCCATGAGACCGGCCACGCCATCCAGCACGCCGCGGCTTACACGCCGCTCAAGTTGCGAATGGCGATCGTGCCCGTGACCCAGATCGCGTCGCAAATGCTGCCATTCGTTATTTTCGGCGGGTTCATTTTCCACATGATGGGCCTGATCACACTGGGCATTTATTGCTACATGATCCTGCTGGCGTTTCAGTTGATCACGCTGCCGGTCGAGTTCGATGCATCCCGACGCGCGAAGATCATTCTGCAACAAATGGGGATCGTTCAGCCCGGCAACGAAGTCGCGGGCGTAAACAAAGTCCTCAACGCAGCTGCTCTGACTTACGTGGCCGCGTTCATTGCCACGCTCGGCAACTTGCTGTGGCTCATGACCGTGCGCGATCGCCGTTAATTCCGCGTGGCGCCTCCGAAGAAAATGAATCCAGCCATTGCCCTACCGTCGCCCCGTGGCCGCTTCGCGGATTTTCTGTCGTCGGCTACTCGACGGCGTGTTAAGCCTAAGCGGGACGCGATGGAACAGCCGAAATCGGACGAAGACCAGCAGCTCGTCGCCCGTACTCAGGCCGGCGAGGCAGCGGCGTTCGATCAACTCGTAGTCAAATACACGCCCCGCCTTTACGGCCTGGTCTACAACATGACCTCGAATCACGAGGACACGAACGACCTGCTCCAGGACGTTTTTTCGAAGGCCTACAAGTCGATCGGCGGATTTCGCGGGAAGTCGTCATTTTACACTTGGATCCACTCGATTGCGGTCAACATGACGCTGAACTTCCTCAAGAAACGCGGTCGCCGTTTTCACGTGAGCCTGGACGACATGGACGCGAGCGTGCAGAACGACAAAGAGTTCCTCGAACTCACCGCCACGAGCAGTCCGGTGCGGGAGGCTGATTTGTCCGAACTCCAGGGAAGATTGAACGCGGCCATGATGAAATTGTCTGAAGAACACAGAGCCGTGGTCACCATGTTTCATATTCAGGGAATGCCCCATGCCGAGATCAGTAAAATCTTGAAAGTCTCCGAAGGCACGGTACGTTCCCGGCTCTTTTACGCGAACCGCCAATTACAGAATTACCTGGACGAATTTCGGAAGAATCCTGTTTCCTAGAACACCCGCAGCATGGACCCATTGAACGAAGAACAAATCGGCAAACTTTTGCGGCTCAAGAAATACGAGCAGCCGCCGCCGGGATACTTCGAGAATTTCCTGCACGAATTCCATCGCCGGCAGCGGGACGAGCTCTTGAAGGCACCGGTCTGGCGCATCGCCTTGCAGCGCGCGCAGGACTTCCTCTTTCGGCTTAATATTCCCGGCCTGGCTTCCTATCCCGCCCTGGCCACGGCCCTGGTCATCTGCGCGGCCGTGATTTCCCTGAAAGTTTACCAGACCCCCGAGACCGTGAATGTTGCGGCTCAGAATCGCGCCCCTGTGGTCGCGACGACCACCACGTTGCCGGATGCGCACTGGAGTCTTTCTAATCCGGTCACGACCCGTGCTCTTGGCCCGTCGCTCGTTCGCACTGTCAAAGACAGCTCTACCACTCACCGGGTCGCGGCGCCTCCGCGTTACGTGCTCGATAGTACGCCAGTGAGTTATGAGACGGCTTTCAGGTTCTAGTCTGCTCAAAGAGCTGCGGTATCCAAACCGCCGAATTCTCTCTCCGGCGATAACTCTACGTTTGGTTTTCGCCGTCTCCGTTTTCGTCTCGATTGCGTCCGCCAGCGCAAACATTTTCGGTTTCGCATCGCTCGCAACCACAAAGCCGGCCGCTGAGCCGGAAAAGCCTTCGACCAGCTCCATCAGTCGCGAGGTCAAAGAGATTTACGAGAAGTCCGGCAAAGCCGTCGTGAAGATTCGCGGGACCGATCAGCACGGCGATCTTTCCGGCACCGGTTTCTTTATCGATCCAGCAGGTACGCTTTACACCGCATTCTCAGTCGGGGGCGACACGGAGAACCTCACGATTGAGTTCGATGGGAAGACCTATCCCGCCCGCCTGATGATGGCCGACCTGCGCAGCGGCATCGCCATCCTGAAGGCGGACGTCGCAACCCCGGCATTACCGATCGGCAAGTCGGAAACAATGGAAATGGCGACACCGGTGATGACCATCGGCTATCCGCTGGATCTTCCTTCCACGCCCAGTTTCGGAATGGTCGCCGGCTTCGATCGGAAATTTCTCGACCGCTATTTTTCCACGACCCATGTTCGCGTGAATCTGCCGACGCAACGCGGTGAAGCCGGCGCGCCCCTCCTGAATTTCAAAGGCGAAGTTGTCGGTATCCTCGTGGCGCAAATCGAAAACGGCTCGGCTTGTTACGCACTGCCGATCGACGCCGCGGAAAAAATCCGGAACGATTTCATCCGTTTCGGTGAAGCACGCCACGGCTGGGTCGGCACGACCGTGGCTCAGGCGGAAAAGCCAGTTGAGGGTTCGACCGCCGAAGTCACTGAGATTATGAAAGACACGCCGGCCTTCGGTTCCGGCATCAAACCCGGAGACATTCTGCTTCAGATCGGTAAGACGAGGGTGCGCCAGCCGGAGGACATCATCGACGCCTCATTTTTCATCACGGCGGGCGATACGGTGCCGATTGTTGTCGTCCGTGGGAACGAGCAAATGACCTTCGAAATCAAGTCCGATTGCCATCCCCTGAGCCCCTGCGCCCCCCGAGCGGCGACCTTGACCCCAAACCAGGGGATTCCTCTGCAAATCGACGCGACGCATCGCACCCCGTAACAGTCGTCGGTCGCCGCGGGCGACCGTCTCTGAGTTAGTGTAATTGCCGGGCCTTCTCGATCCACCACGGCAACAGCGCCAGGGTAGTCGCATCAAACAAGCCGTGCGCGATGACCGCGGGCCAGATCGATTTATGCAGGATAATGATGATGCCGAGCATCAGGCCGAGTACTCCTGCGCCGACCGCCGCGAGCACGCCCATCCTCAAATGCATTGCGCCAAAGGCCACGGCGATCAGCCCGATGGCAACGCATTGGCCCAATATTGAACCGAATGCTCGCGGCCAGAGCGCCCGCATCGCGGCGAGGGTCCCGGCGCGCCACATTTCTTCACGGACTCCGGCGACGACGAAACTGACGAGCGTGATGGTGAGCCAATAGTAGGCGGGATTGCTCCGCATCGCCGGGACGCTGACGAGCGCCTCGACGTCGGGTCGATTGGCGCTGACGTATTCCTGCACTTTTTCGGGGGTCATTGTCTGGGTCGCGGCCACGACCGCCATGACAGCTACCGCGATAACGATGAGGCCAATCCGAAGAGCGACGGAATAGCCAATGCCGAGAGGCACGAC
>JBEEHI010000323.1:0-6187 GCA_041167305.1 Verrucomicrobiota bacterium | reverse complement strand
GGGTGAGGAACTCGATCTTCAAGTCGCCGCAGCCTTCGACGCACTCGCGCACGGCGTCGGCGCCTTTCTCGTGGCCTTTGATCCGCGGCAGGCCGCGGTCCTTCGCCCAGCGGCCGTTGCCATCCATAATGATGGCGACGTGTCGCGGAACGAGTTTGGGCGCGGCAGCCATTGCCTCAGAGGATAATCGTTTCGTTGCGCGTGGGACCGACGCTCACGATTCGCAACGGCGCGCATGTCAGCTCAGCGATCGCGCGCACGTAGAGTCGGGCGGTAGCTGGCAAGTCGGAAAACTTCTTCGCCGCGTTAATCGGTTTGTTCCAGCCGGCGAACTCGCGATAAATCGGCTCGCAGTTTTCCAATTGCGCGGCATCGCACGGCGGGACATCGAGGCGTTTGCCGTTGAGCCGATAGGCGACGCAGACCTTGATGGGATCGACGCCATCGAGACCATCGAGGTTCGTGACGGCCAGCTCATCGATGCCATTGATCATCGCGGCGTAGCGCGTGGCCACAGCATCGAACCAGCCGCAGCGCCGCGCCCGGCCGGTCGTGGCGCCGAATTCGCGGCCCATCTCGTGGAGCTTGTGCGCGAGCCCCGCGTCTTCGGTCGGCAACGCCCCCTCGCCCACGCGAGTCGTGTACGCTTTCATCACGCCAACCACGCGATCCATCCGGTGCGGCGGAACTCCGGAGCCGGTGCAGGCGCCGCCCGCCGTCGTGTTCGAGGAAGTCACGAACGGATACGTCCCGTGATCGATGTCGAGAAAAGTTCCCTGCGCGCCTTCGAACAGGATTCTTTTTTCGCGCTGCAGCGAGCGATGCAGATAGACCACCGTGTTCGTGACGAACGGCCGCAACGTCCGGCCCGCTTTCAGGTAAGCGTCGTTCACTTCGCGAAAATTGATCGGCTCGGCGCCCAGCGCCTGGAGGATGCTGTTGTTCTCCCGCACTTTGGCCTGCAATTTTTTCGAGAACAACGCGGGCTGCATCAGGTCGGATATGCGCAGACCGGTGCGGGCGGCCTTGTCGCCGTAGGCCGGGCCGATGCCGCGCTTGGTCGTGCCGATTTTCGTGTGGCCTTTACGCAGCTCACGCTGCTCATCCAGCGAGCGGTGGTAAGGCAGGACGAGATGCGCGCAGTCGCTGATCAGCAGGTTCTTGCCAATCTCGACCCCGAGCTTGCGCAATCCTTCGATCTCTTTCACCAGCGCGACCGGATCGATCACGACGCCATTGCCGATGACACACCGTTTGCCGCGCCGCAAAATTCCCGAGGGAATTAGGTGGAGAATGTATTTCGTGCCGCGATGAATGACGGTGTGGCCGGCGTTGTTCCCGCCCTGACTGCGGACCACAATGTCCGCCTCAGCGGTAAGCACGTCGATGATCTTGCCTTTGCCTTCGTCGCCCCACTGCGCGCCGATGAGAATGGTGTTCGCCATGAAAACAAAACAACAAATTGTCCCGACGCATCCGGTTGGACACATTCGGGACTGCGCAAAAGGATAGGGTGCCGCGCTAGCGCTGCAAAGGGAATTTGCGGCGGCGGCGGCCGCCTCACTTCCGCCCTTGCTCTTGCTCCTTCCGGCCGCGCTCCTCTGAGAGCAAGAGCAAGAGAAAGGGGGGAAAGAAAAGGATTGTCAGCGACTCAGCGGCCACCTTACTCTCGCGTCATGCGCAACATTCTCCTGATTATCCTGATTCTGCTGTTGATCGGAGCTTTTCCGGGATGGGGTTACAGCTCGGGCTGGGGCTATTATCCGTTTGGCGGACTCGGACTCGTTCTGCTGATCCTTATCATCCTCGCGCTGCTCGGCAAGATCTAGCGCGCGGAGCGCGCGAGAAAATCCCAAATTCCAAGTTCCAAATCCCAAGGAATTTTCAAATCTCAATGCTCAAAGGAGAGCATTCGAGATCGCGCTTTGGATTTTGAAGTTTGGGATTTCCCTGGAGCTTGGGATTTGGATATTGGGATTTCGAGCCGCTTTTAGCGGCTCGTCACTGCCTTGTGCAGCGCGGCGGACGATTCACCCGTGCTTCGTTTCCGCGGACCGAAATCCCGGTTCTTATCGAAATGATAGGTCCAGTCGTGGGTGAAAGTATTCATCGCGACCTTGTAGGTCGCGCCGCCGCCGGCGAGATGCCGATGCGAATTGATGAACTGGGTGGGATCGTAGTAATTGCTGAAATCCTTCCCGAACTTTGAGCGGCTCATCCCGATCTCGAGGTTCTTGCGAATCTCGAAATGCAGATGCGCGTCGTATTGCCCGTGCGCGGTCCCCATGGTCGCGATCTGCTGTCCGCGGCTGACTCGCTGACCGCGGCTGACGAGCATTGAGTTGAGGTGGCCGTAAAGAGAATCGACGTAGCGCACGTTTCCGTTCTCGCGGTAAGCGTGGCGGACGATGATCACATTCCCCCACCCCAGATGAACGTCGCGAGCAAAGACTACGATGCCGTCGCCGGCGCAATAGATCGGGTCGCGCAGATCGGTATCGCCGCCGCGCACTCCGTCCCAATCTTCACCCACGTGGCCGCCGGCGCGGAATCCGCGGGCCTTGTAATAACCTTCCGCTTCCGGTTTGCCGACCGGGAAATCGAAACCGTCAGCGATCTTCGTGAAACCCATGTCGAGCGACCCGGTCGGAATGATCTGCGGCGGTTCTTTCTGTGACGGCACGAAAACCTGCTCGGATTTTACCGGCAGCATCTTCGCCGGATTAATCGGGCCTTCACGCGGAGGCGCCGGCTCGACCCTGGCGATCATTGCGTCCGATTTGGTGATCGGCGGTTTCGCGGGAGCGGGTGCCGGCTTCTCTTTTTCCTTAGCTGCGGCCGGTTTCTCGGTCTTCGCTACCGTGACTTCAGGTTTCGCGGCTTCTGTTTTCGCCGGCGTCTTGCTGGCCGGCGTTTCCTTCAACGGGCTCTTGTCTAAATTCAACGACTTGGATGCCGCGACGGTCGCAGGTTTATCTTTCACCGCCGGCTTCTCGGTCTTCGCGGTGACGGTTTCGACCTTCACGCTATCATTCTTCGCGACGGTCTTGTGGGTGGGCTCATCCTTCGGTGGCGCCACCTTCTCGGTCTTCGCGACGGACTTGGTCGCCGGCTCCTTCGCCACGGTCGCTTTCTCGACCTTGATTATCGGCAGATCGCTGTCGGATTTCTCTTTCGCCGGCGCCGGTTTGTCCTTCTTCTCTTTCGCCGGTTCCGTCTTCGCCACGGTCTTGGTCGCCGGTGAATCCTTTGGAGCCGCGGATTTCTCCACCTTGATCGTCGCTACGTTGCTGTCCGCCGGGTTGGTTTTCGCCACGACCGGTTTCTCCTTTGGCGCCGCGGGCTTGTCCGATTTCTCCTTCGGCGCTTCCGCTTTTGCGGTCTTTTTGGATGCGTCGTCCGGGACGGCCGGCGCTTTTTCTTTCCGAGCGGTCGTCTCGGTCTTTACCGTCGTCGTGTCAGCCTTAGGCGCCTTCGGCTTGGCAGTTTCGTTGCTGGGCGCGGATTCCTTTGCCGGCTTCGAATCCGCCTCGGTGACGGGCTCGGCGCGCCGCACTACTTCTTTCGGCTTCGGCGGATGGACCGGTATCGCCTTGAGTTCTCGCGGAACAAAGATCTCCTGGCCGTAGGCGGGCGCCACCAAGGCGAACGCACAAAACAGGACGGTTGAGGCTCTTCGCAACATGCGGGCGACCTTTGTAGACCATCCGCCGCCTGCCTGGCAAGCGTTCTGTTCTAAATTTTACGCGGAATTATTGCGGCTGCGCCAAGCCGATCTGGACCACCGGCAATGGGAACCGGAGCCGCAGTTCGTTCTCGAGGAAAATCTCGACGTGATGCATGCCGAACTGCTGAAACTGCACCCCACCGAAAAAATGGGCGTTCGTGGCCTGCCCTTCCATCTCTCTCAGCTCGAATTCCACCTCCGCCTGCGCCAGGACCTGCTGCTCGTCCACGCCGATGATCCGGGATTTCTGCCGGAATTTTCCCGAGCCGCTGCACCAGCGCGACCAAATGCAGAGCCGCATGCAGTTAATGGGAAGGGTGGGCGCCGGGATGACGTTGATCACGCCCACCAGCGTCTGCATACCGTTGATTTCGCAGCGGACATCTTCGCAAAGCACGCAGCTCTGCAAGTCGGGCAGGATCGCGGTCTCTTCCATGCGCAGCTAGAGGACTCCTCGCGCAATCAGAACTAACAACACGATCCCGAGCACGATCCGGTAAAAGGCGAATGGGGCGAAGCCGTGGGCGCGCACCCAGCGCATGAACCAGGCGACCACTCCGAGCGCGACCACAAAGGAAACGACAAAGCCGATCGCAAGCACGATCCAGTTATGCGTGTCCATCGCGAGCGGCGCCAGTCCCGCCTCGGCCGTCGCGTCGTGATGCGGCCGGATCGTCTTCAACAAATCGTACCCGGTCGCCACCACCATCGTGGGCATGGAAAGGAAGAAGGAAAATTCGAGCGCGGTGGCGCGCGTCAAACCCGCGGTCTGGCCCGCGGCGATCGTCGACATCGACCGCGATGTGCCCGGGAACACCGCCGACAAAATCTGCACCGCACCGATCCACACCGCCTGCGGCAAACTCATTTCCTCCATCTCCCTCGTTCGCGGGTTCCGGCAGATAATGTCAACGATCCACATGACAACGCCGCCGATGAGGAGCGCCCACGCCATCACGCTCAAGCTCTCCAGGTTCTGGCCGATCTGTTTCTTCAACAAGTAGGCGGGCGCCGCCGTCACGACAAAGGCGATCAGGGTAAGGCTAAGGGGGTGCGTCAGGACGTTGCGATCCTCGCGTTCACCGCGCGGAAATGTCGCCAGGTAGGTCAGGATGCGCCTCCAGAAATAAACCGGCAAGGCCAGGATCGCGCCGAGCTGAATCACAATCGTGTACATCTTCCAAAAACTGTCGTGCAGGTCGAACCCGAAGAGCGCCTCGACGATCCGCAAATGCGCAGTCGAACTGATCGGAATAAATTCCGTGAGTCCCTCGACGATGCCGAGAACGAACGAGATGAGAAAGTCATTCATGCTTTTAGTTTTCTAGCTATCGCAGGTCGCATCGATCGCCGCCAGCTCCGCTTCCACCATCTCGCGCACGAGATCGTCGAAGGCGCCGCGTGGCTCCCAGCCGAGTTCCGTCTTGATCTTCTGCGGCGAACCAACCAAGCGCGCCGGATCGGCCGGCCGATCGAAGGCCGGATTGTGTTTCACGTACTCTGCGGACGGCAATTTCACCACGGCGAAGGCGGCCTCGACAAAATCGCGCACCGAATGCGTTTCCCCTGTAGCAACGACGTAGTCCGCTGGTTTCTCCTGTTGCAACATCAACCACATCGCGGCGACGTAATCCTGGGCGCGGCCCCAATCCCGCCGGCTTTCGAGATTGCCCAGCGATAGTTCCTGGTCGAGCCCCCGCGCGATCCGCGCCACCGCCCGCGCGATCTTGCGGGTCACGAAATTTTCGCCGCGCCGGGGGGATTCGTGGTTGTAAAGAATCCCGTTGCAAACAAAAAGGCCATACGACTCGCGGTAAACCCGCGCCAGCAGCGTGGCGAATGCCTTGGCGCAACCGTAGGGACTCGCCGGACTCAACGGAGTGTTTTCGGTTTGCGGCGATTCCGTGGCGTTCCCGAAAATCTCGGAGCTGGAGGCGTGGTAAAATTTCACCGGCTGTGACTGGTCACGCGCAATTTCCAGGAGCCGGAGAGTTGCCATCCCGATCTCTTCGCAGGTGGATTCCGGAATCTCGAAGCTCAAACCGACGTGGCTCTGGCCGGCCAGGTGATAAATCTCGTCCGGCTGCACCTCGGAGAAAATCCGGCGCAGCGTTGTGCCGTCCGAGAGGTCGCCGTAATGAAGGAAGAGCGACTTGCCGTAAAGGTTTTCGTCTCCACGCAAATGCTCGATCCGGGAGCGCAGGAGATTGCTCGTCCGCCGGACCACGCCGTGGACCGCGTAGCCTTTTTCCAGGAGCAGCTCCGCCAAATACGATCCGTCCTGTCCGGTGATGCCGGTAATCAGCGCGGTCTTTTTGTTCTCGGCCATGTGGTAGGAAAACGCTGGCACCACCTTTCATCGAAGCAGCCAATTCAACAAGGCGGAACCATTCGGCTTCAAGGAGCGGCGATTTCCAAATCGCCGAACGAAGAAAAACGGCCATTTCAAATCGCGGCTCC
>JBEEHI010000322.1:0-2581 GCA_041167305.1 Verrucomicrobiota bacterium | reverse complement strand
GATTCCGGCCGCATTCCCAAACTGGTAGAAGAACGAATTGCACGAGACCTTGATCGCGTCCGCAATCCCGATCACGCCGTGGCTGCCGCCTTTTTCTCCGATCCAGCAATGGAAAAAATGGTCGCCGTAACTGATGCCGCCGCCGCAGTTAAACGTCTTGTTGGCGAGACCTTTTCGCAGGCCCGCGAGCGTCGTCACGAGCTTAAACGTCGAGCCGGGCGGAAACCCACTTACGGCGCGATTCACCATCGGGTTCGCTTCATCTTTCCGCAGTGCGTCCCAGTCCTTCGCCTTGATGCTCGGAATAAACGTATTTGGATCGAACGACGGCACCGACGCCATCGCCAGAATGTTCCCATTATTCGGATCCACCACGACCACAGCTCCGCGGCCGACGGAGCGGAGCGCCTCTTCCGCCATCATCTGGATGCGCGCATCGATCGTCAGATTCACGTTCGCGCCGGCCGTCGGCGCCACTTCACGAAGCACGCCATCGATCTGGCCCTTCGCGTTCCGCCGCATATAGCGAATGCCGGGTTTACCCTTCAAATATTCATCCATCGCCTTCTCGACGTTGGATTTTCCTTCCACGTCCGATTGGTAAAACGTGAACTTCTTCGCTTCTTCCTTGTTCGTGTCGTCCGGCGGACCGACGTAGCCGAGCAGGTGCGAGGCGAGCGCGCCATACACATACGAGCGCACTGGCTTGATCGTGATATCCACGCCCGGCAAGCCGACGTCGTGCTCGGAGAATTTCGCCATTGTCTCAAAGTCGATGTCCTTCAGGTAGGAATACGGCACCTCAGTGTTGGTGCGGAAATGGCGCTGGAGCTGGACGGAATTGTAGTCGCGCGCCAGGTCGAGATCGTCGAGCCGCGGGACCACCCCGCTGTTCACGATCTTGACGATGTCGGGCTCCTTTAAATCTTTCGGCATGCCGTTGATCGTGCTCCGATATTCCGTCAACGGCGGCGGGCCGACGCGTTCGCGATAGCCCTTCACCATTTCCGGCAGATAAAAGTCCACCTCATAACTCGCGCGGTTTTGCACCAGCGTCGTTCCGTTGCGGTCCCGGATCTCGCCGCGGACCGAAGGAATGCGGACCGTTGCTTCCGAGCTCCCGCGAATTTTCGCCGTCCATTCCGGTCCGTGCGCTACCTGCACGAACCAGAGTCTCCCGAGCAATGCCGCCAGGCCCGCGAGGAAAAGGAGCCCGAGGAATTGCAACCGCCAGCGAGCGTTAAAACGTCTGTGGTTCATTCGTAAGATTCATAGGAATCCGCATCGGGACGATACGGATTTCTCGTCAGGCCGGCGAGATAATGCAGAAACCAGAAAGCGAGCGGCGCCATGAGCATCGCGATCAGGCCCGGCCCGGCGATCTGCCACCAGGCTTCGCGAGTAAAGAAGAGCGACCCGCGCCGGAATGAAATCATGAGGTATTGGGCAAGCACGATCGCGGAGGTGCAAACACCGCTCATTACGCAATGCACTTCCCATCTTCCCCGAACAAACAAAGGCCTTAGCCCATGCATAATCGCCGCCAGGACGGCGTAGAGGAGTATTGACCATCCGACCGAGATTTCAACCCGCCCACCCAGAACCTGCGCCGTCACCGCATCGAGCATAAACCCCGCGAAGAAAGCGAGCGTCATCACCAACGGGAATGGGAGAGACATCGCCCCGTAGAAAACAATGATCGGCACGATGTAAATGCGCGCCATGAACATCCAGTCGAGCGGCGGAATGAAGAACTCGACGATCTGCGCCACGAACGTCAGGACGAGGAGGATGACGAAGAAGATCATTTTCTTCCGGTCACTACAAACACGTCCTCGAGATGCGAAAGATCCACCGCCGGCTGAATCCGCGCCTGGCTGTCCAGCTCACGCACCCGAAAACTTTGCACCGTGCCGACGAGCAGGCCGGATGGAAAAACTCCGCCCACGCCCGAGGTATAAACTTTGGCGGCGGCGGGAAGATTCGCCTGCTTCGACAAAAAATTCAGGTCGAGCATCGGCGTGGTGGAGCCCGTCACCCGTTCGCCGGAGACAATCCCCTGCTCGCGGCTCCCCTCGACCGAACAGGCAACCTTGCAGTTCTCATCCGAAATCAAAAGCACGACGCTGATGTTGTCGCCTACCGTCGCGGTTTTTCCGACGACGCCTTCGTCGGTCACCACTGGCTGGTCCGGTTCGACCCCGTCGCTCTTTCCGCGGTTGATCGTGATGGTCCGCCACCAGGTGGATGAATCCCGCGTCAGCACTTCCGCGGGCACCAGCTTGAAGAGAGCGCGTTCGCGATAATTGAGCGCGCGGCGGAGACGGTTGACCTCGTGCTCCACATCGCGGAGCGCCTGGTTCGTCGCCTTGAGCGAACGGTTCTCCACTTTTAGGGAGGAGTTGTCCTTCTCGAGTTCCTCCAGGGTTTGCAACCCGCCGCTGACCGCGGTGAGCTGCTTCTTTATGCCGGAACCGCTCGAGAGAAACGGCGAGATGACTTTGTAGAATCCCGCCTGAAGTTTGCGCGTTCCCTCGGCGCCGAAGGTAAGAAAATAGGCCAGGATCGCGCCAAGCACGGC
>JBEEHI010000321.1:0-14089 GCA_041167305.1 Verrucomicrobiota bacterium | reverse complement strand
AAGACGATAAAGTCCGCCCAGTAGCGGGGCGCGATGGCTCCATGATTTTTGAGCCGGTAGTAACGCGCGGTGTTGATCGTCCCCATTTGAATCGCTGTCATCGGCGCGATTCCATGTGCGATGGCTTTCCGGATCGAGTGATCGATGTGCCCTTCATCGACCAAGTCGCCCGGCAGTTTGTCGTCCGTCGCGAACGAGCAGTTGGCCGAATTCTCCGGGGTCACCAGCGCGATAATGTCTTCAAGGTTCCGTTCCGTGCTGCCTTCGCGCACGAGCAAATGCAATCCGAGCCGCAGCTTTTCGCGGGCTTCCTCCAGCTCCGTGCTCTCGTGATCGGAGCGCACGCCGGCGAGCGCGTAGGCATTCAGGTTTTTCCCGCGCAGGCCGGGCGCGTGTCCATCGATCACCTTGCCGCGGCCCGCCTCGATTTTCGCCAGCTCGCTTTCCATCCCGAGAAAAACGCCGGGATAGTTCATGAGCTCCGCGATGCCGGCGATCCGGTCATCCGCGATCATCAATCGCAGATCGTCCGCGGTGAAGCGCGCGCCCGCCGTTTCCAAATGCGTCGCCGGAACGCAGGAGGGAAGCATGATGAAGAAATCGATCGGCAAATTCTTGCTCGACTCCAGAACGTAGCGGATCCCGTCCATGCCCAGGACATTGGCGTATTCATGCGGATCGATGACCATCGCGCCCGTGCCGTGCGGCACGACCGCGCGCGCGAACTCGGGGATCGTGACCATCGTGCTTTCGACATGGAAATGGCCGTCGATCAGACTAGGTGCGAGATACGCGCCCCCGAGGTCGATGATTTCTTTCGCGTCGTAATCGCCAAAGCCGATAACGCGGCCGTCATCGACCGCCAGGTTGGCGTCGTGAATTTCGCCGCTGAAGACGTTGACGAGTTGTGCGTTTTTGAAAAGCAACTCCGCGGGCGTCTCGCCTCGGGCGACGCTGAGTTTATGCTGGATGTCTTTCACGACAAAACCTGATTGGCCATGGCGTGCTCGGGCGTTTCGTCAGCGCGTCCGGATGAAGTGCGGCCGTGAATCGCATTGAAGATCGCCTCGCCCGTGGCGGGGGATGCGAGCGGCACTTGGCCGCCGGGATTTCCGAAAGTGGCGACGGCATCGCGGATCGCTTCGCGGACGGAGATCGCCAGCATCAGCGGCGGTTCGCCGACGGCTTTGCTGCCGTGAACGACATTGGGCTGCGTCGCGTCCTTCAGAAACGCGACGTTGAAAATCTCCGGCGTGTCGCCGATCGCGGGGATCTTGTAAGTGTCGGGCGAATGCGTCAGCAAGCGGCCCTCGGAATCCCAGACGAGCTCTTCGTTGGTGAGCCAGCCGGCGCCCTGGACGAAGCCGCCTTCGACCTGGCCGAGGGTAATCCCATGGTTAATCGCGTCGCCGACATCATGCAGAATGTCGACGCGTCGGATGTGCGTCATGCCAGTGAACCCATCCACTTCTACTTCGCTCACGGCGGCGCCGACCGCGAAGTAGTGAAACGGTTTTCCGCGGCCCGCGTCGCGATCGTAGTTGATATCGGGAGTCCGGTAGAAGCCGGTCGCGCTCAGACTGGTGCGCGCGAAGTAAGCGCGTTGGAGCAGCTCGGCGAATGAGATGGTCGTCTTCGGATTTTCGGAATCGAGGACGAGATTGTCGTTGAAAACGATCCGCTCCGGCGGAACGGCGCCGCGATTTTTTTCCGAAAGCATCTCGGTGGCGAAAGGGAGGAGCCGGGCGCGCAAGGTTTCGCAGGCGTTCCGAACCGCGGCGCCGTTCAGGTCCGTCCCGCACGATGCAGCCGTGGCGGAGGTGTTCGGGACTTTGTCGGTGCGCGTCGCCATGACGCGGATGCGATCAGTCGTCAGGCCAAGCTCGCGGGCGGCGATCAGCGCGATGTTGGTGCAAACGCCCTGGCCCATTTCGGTCCCGCCGTGGTTCACCTGGACCGTGCCGTCCTGGTAGAGCAGGACGAGCGCGCCGGCCTGGTTCAGGTGCGTGGTGGTAAACGAAATTCCGAATTTCACCGGCGTGATGGCGAGGCCGCGTTTGCGTTGCGGATGTTCGCCGTTCCACTGCCGTAACTGTTCGCGGCGCGAAGCAAACTCACTCGACTCGGTCAACTCCTGCCAGATGCGCTGGATGCGGTTGTCTTCAATCTCCTGTCCGTAATGGGTAGTGTTGGTTTCGCCTGTCCCGCGATAGAGATTCCGCGCGCGCACCACTTCTGGCGCCAGGTTGGTCGCGCGCGCGATCCGGTCGATGATTTCTTCGATGACGAGCATGCCTTGCGGCCCGCCGAAGCCGCGGAAGGCGGTGTTCGACGCGAGGTTCGTTTTCACGACGCGCCCGCTAAATTCGACGTTCGGAATGTAGTAGGCGTTATCGAGGTGAAATAGCGCGCGGTCCGTGATGGCACGTGACAGATCGAGCGACCAACCGCCATTCGAAAACAGATCGATCTTTGCCGCGAGCAATACCCCGCTTTTATCAAAACCGACGCGGAATTTGCCTAGAAACGGATGGCGTTTTCCGGTGATCATCATGTCCTGATCTCGGTTGAAACGGACGCGCACTTTCCGTCCGGTCTTCGTCGCGGCGAGTGCCGCAAGGGCGGCAAGCATCGCGGCCTGCGTTTCCTTTCCGCCGAAACCGCCGCCCATCCGTGGACATTCGACGACGACACTGTGCATCGGCAGATCGAGCAAATGCGCGACGATGTGCTGTACCTCGGATGGATGCTGCGTCGAAGAGCTGATAAAAACCGTGCCGTCTTCGCCGGTTTCCGCCCAGGCGGCGTTGGTCTCGAGATAGAAATGGTCCTGGCCGCCGAAAGAGAATTCGCCTTCGAAATTCATCGACGCGCTCGCGAGCGCCGCGGAAACATCGCCGCGCCGGATGTGATGCGGATCGCTGTGGAAACTTTCCGCGGCAATCGCTTCCTCGATCGTGAAGATCGGATGGAGTGGTTCGTATTCGACAATCACCTTCGCCGCGGCCGCGCGACAAAGTTCCGGTGTGTCGCCGACGACGAGCGCAACGATGTGCCCATGATAAAGGACCTCTTTGTCCGCGAGCAAGATTTCATCGTGCCGGACAGCGCCGACATCATTCAGGCCGGGAACATCTTCGGCGAGAAGAACCGCGCTGATACCGGGCATGAGTCGCGCATCGGTCGCATCGCGCCGGAGGATTTTCGCATGCGCGTGCGGCGAACAGACGGGCCAGACTTCGAGCATGCTTTGTTGCTGAGCATCGTCGTCCACGTAAACCGCCTCGCCGGTGACGTGCTTGTGGGCGCTCTCGTGGGGGAGGGCGCCGTTCGTATTAATGGAGGGGCGAGCAAGCCCGTGAATTCCCTCGGCGTCGCCGGAGCTCCGCCCTCCATCGTGGGAGAAGAATTTGCGAAGCAGACTCGCGATCAACTGGCCACGATAGGTCGCGCTTCCGCGAACATCGGAGATAGGAGTGAACTCGTTTTGGAGAACAGGCAGCACTTCTTCACACGTCGAATTGCTCCAGCGTTTTCCGACGAGTGCAGCTTCTGTTGATCGTGCGCGCACCGGCAGGGCGGCGACGCCACCGTAAGCGAGGCGAGATTTCGTGATCGTTCCGCCGTCATCCAACGCGATAGAGAAACAAGCGGCCACCGTGCTGATGTCCATCTCTCGCCGCTTCGAGACTTTGTAGAACTGGCGATGAGTTTGCACTCCGGAGGCAGGACGCGGAATGATGATCGATTTCAAAACTTCGCCCGGTTGCAACGCGGTCTTGCGATAGGCGACGAAGAATTCTTCGAGCGGCAGGACGCGTTCGCCGCCGGCTGACGCAATTACAACGTTCGCGTCGAGCGCGAGCAGGACCGGAGCGGAATCGCCGATTGGCGATGCGGTCACGAGGTTTCCGCCGAGGGTGGCGCGGTTACGAATCTGGCGGGAGCCGAAGACGGCGAGCATTTCGCGGATGACGGGAAACTCGGCACCAAGCAGATCGTCGAGTTTGGTCAGAGTCGTAGCCGCGCCGATGCGCCATTCCGTTTCCGTGGAACTGATCTCATTCAGTTCGGCGACCGCTTCGATGGAAATGAGCGTTGGGAATTTTTGAAATCGCTTGGTGATTTCCAAGCCGAGGTCCGTTGCGCCGGCGATCAGGCGCGCTTCTGGATGTTCTGCCAGCGCGCGAAATAATCTTTCGAGTGACGTCGGCCGCAGGAAAAGTTCGCCAGCAAAATTGTACTTCGTCGCTTTGAGCTTCGCTTTGGCATTTTTCAACTGTGCGTCAAAGGCGTCGGGACCGTCACGTTGCGCGAGCGCGTCCGCGGCCGCATCACGGATCGGCCGGTACCCGGTGCAGCGGCACAGGTTCCCGCAGAGTTGTTCGTCGAGCTGTGCGACGGTCCTAAGGTCCTTGCGGTAGTAACCTTCGAAGAGCGACATGATGAAGCCGGGCGTGCAATAGCCGCATTGCGATCCGAAGTTTGCCACCATCGTCTTCTGCACCGGATGCATTTTGGGGCACGCGACGCCTTCGACCGAAATGATGTCGCGCCCGGCCATGAGGGGCAGGGGGACGAGACAGCTGTTGATGGCGCGGTAGCAGCGCTTGCCGCGCGCATCGCGGTCGACGATCGCGACCGAGCACGCGCCGCAATCGCCCTCCGCGCAACCTTCCTTCGATCCCGTCAGGCCAGTCGAGCGCAGCCACTCAAGCAAAGTGATGTTGGGCGAAACCGAATCGACATGAACGTTCTTGCCGTTCAGTCGAAACTCAATCGCGCTGCTCATGAACCGCGCCGGCCTTGGAGAATCTTCAGGAAGGACCGGGAGCGCAATTCATCGAGCGAGAGACCGGTGGCGAGCGCCTCTTCTTCGGTAATGGCGCCGCAGGCGATTCCGCGCAGGAAAAAATTGAGCAGGCCCTGCCCGGTGGCGGCGTCATCGAAGACGTCGCCGAAGAGCGAGGCTAGTGCGGCTTTCTCGACAAAAGTTTTCAAGCGACCGGAAGCGCTCGTCAGGCCATCGAGGAAGAACGAATAGACCGCGGCGTAACGAGTGACGAATTGCGCGGGGTGCAGGTCCCAGCCCTGATAATATCCGGTGCGCAGAGAATGCATGTTGTCGTCGAACCCGAGCCGCCACGCGCCATGGACCGCCTCGCGGTTCTGGCGGAGCTGGTCGGCGTTCAGCGGTTTGCCTTCGCTCGCTCGATGCGGACCCACCGGCAGGATGTTAGTGGCGCCGTCGGAAAGATGAATGCCGGTACCGGCGAGCGAAACCAGCATCACTTGTCGCGCGAAATCGCACGAGGGATGGCCCATGGTTTGGTATGCGGCCGTGATTCCGGCGGAAGCGGTGTAGTCGTAAACGCCGAAGTGGACGCTGCGGCAGCGGCCATTCGCCGCGTCGACAAGCGAGCCGAGGGCGATCTCGCCGCGTTGATTGATGATGGCCTGCGTCGTTTCGATCATCGGCTCGATCTTGAGCGCGCCTGCCGGCAAACCGTTTCGCTGCTCGAGAATCTCGAAGAACCGGGCTGCCGCGGCGACCTGCTCCGGCAACTGAACCTTGGGCACGGTGATGACAAAATTTTCCGGCAACTTCCCATCAGTCTCGCCGAGCAATGCCGTAATGAAGATGTCGAGGGTGCGGACACTGCGGACGCGCAAATCTTCGCTGAGCGGTTTGATGCGGATGCCGAGGACCGGCGGAAGCGAATTCTCTTTCAGGCCGCGCGCTACTTCGGCGGCGCTCGAAGCCGCGTGGCCATCTTCCTCCGCATCCGGCCGATTGCCGTAGCCGTCTTCGAAATCGAGTCGAAAATCCTCGATCGGTTCGCGTCGCAGTTTTTCGACCACGCGGTCATAAACTTTTTGCGCGAGCGCCTGGTCTCCACCCGTCCCGAGAACGTCGGCCAGGCTCTTCGCATCGGGCGCGTATTCTTGGAGCGATCGCAAAGCGACGGCGCCGAGTTTTTGCGGCGAATCGGCCTTAAACAAATGCGCGCCGCCATAAACCGTGTGCACCGCCTGGCGGCGGTTCGATTCGCCCGGGTAATGGCGCATGAACGCCTTGTTCGCGTCGCTCAAAGCGGCGCTGATCTTCTCGATCTCGTCGGGTTGAAGGCTGGTCTTCTGCATCACGATAAATTCGGCCGCACGAATCTTCCCCTCGGCGGAGTCGCGAACTTACCATCCTCGAAGATCGTTTGTCCGCGCAAAAATGTCCGGCGGACGCGGCCCTGGAGGGTCCGACCGACGTAGGGGCTCTGTTGATGGCGGTAGTGGAGTGATTCCGCGGCGACAACTTCCTGCGCTTTAAGATCAACGAGCGTGAAGTCCGCATCCTTGCCGACAGCGATCGCGCCTTTCGCCGGCACTCGGAAGCGCGAAGCCACGTCTCCACTCGTTAGGCGGGCAATCTCGTCCTGCGAAACATCGGCGTCGATCAGCAACGGCAAAAGGTGCTGGCACCCCGAGATGCCGCCCCAGACATCGAAGAAGTTATCGCGCTGCTTCATTTCCGGCGGCGACGGTGAATGATCTGAGCCAACCGTGGTGATGTCGCGGAGCCGCTCGCGAAGCTGCCGTTGCTCGTCACTCGAGCGAAGAGGTGGCGCGCATTTGGCGACCTCGCCGAGCTGTTCCATGTCGCGCTCCGTCAGCACCAGATAATGCGGGCAGGTTTCGCAGGTCACATCGATCCCGCGGTCCCGCGCCTCGGCGACCAACAGTATGCCGCTGCCGCAACTCACGTGCACGATGTGCAACCGGCATCCGGTTTCCGCGGCAAGATCGATGGCGCGGCGGATCGCCTCTAGCTCGGCAGCAATGGGCCGCGAATCGAGATAATCGCGGACCCCATTTTTTCCAGCGGCGCGCGCGGCTCCGGTCATCGCGCTCGTCATCTCTTCGGATTCGGCGTGAACAGCCACCAGAAGATCGAGCTGCGTGGCGCGCTTCATTCCGGCGCGCAAGGTTTCATGATCAACGAATGGAAAATCCCCGATGCCGCTGTTGCACATGAACGCTTTCAGACCGACCACCCCGCAATCGCGCAGAGCTTCCAAGTTCGCCACGTTGCCCGGAACCAGCCCACCCCAGAGTCCAAAGTCGACGAGCGAGCTAGCCTCGGCCGCAGCGCGCTTTAGTTCGAAGCTTTCTCGATTCGTCGTGGGCGGATGCGCATTCAGCGGCATCTCGAAGACGGTCGTGGTTCCGCCGGCCGCCGCGGCCCGCGAACCGGTCGCGAAGCCTTCCCAATCGGTGCGACCCGGCTCGTTAAAATGGACGTGGGCGTCGATGACGCCGGGAAAAATTGCCAGATCGTGGGCATCAATGTCCGCTTTGGCCGATCCGGATAGGTTCTCCGCGAGGGCGACAATTTTCCCGTCGCTCACTCCGATGTCTTGCTCGCTCCGCACGAGCAAATCGAAATCATTCATGCGCGACGTGCGGAGTAGGCGACCCCCACACGCGTAGTCGGCTGACGCCGCCATCGGGATAAATATTCAACCGGAGGTGGGTGCAGTTCTCGATGGGAGAAAGTTCTTTTTCGAAGAAATGGCGGGTGTGCGCCTGTAATTTCGTCATCGGCAGGATCTCGCGCCAGCGCGTCTCGGGACCATTCAGCTCGTCCGTTGAAGCGCCTGGCGCGGTGCACCCTTCGATCGAGCAGGTATCGGGGTAGTTTCCCTTGAAGTGGTTGGTGTCGACTTCGATTTTCCGAATCGTTCCCGGCAACCCGAGCTTCAGGATGAGCCAATCGTATCCGGGACCGCGGCGGCGTTTTGTTTCCCAGCCGTCGCCCATGTTCTCGGAGCGGCCGGGCATGATGAGGTTGTTCATCGAACTGAAAAACATGTCGCTACAGGCGAGGGGAACTCCGCCGTTCTCGACCGCGGCGAGATCGACGGGTTCGCCGGGTTTTAACTTACTCCAGTCGGGAACGACAGTGCCGTAGATGCGCAGGCGGGCGACGCCGCCGTCCGGGATGATATTCAGGCGCACATGGGTCCAGCTCTGGTCGTTCGTAATCGCGAACAGGTTTTGCGATCCCGGTTCCAAGGGAGATTGGGAGAGAATCGGCGTCCAGGGGAGTGCTTCGACGGTGTCGGCATCACTCGGGAAACCATTCGTTAGGCAAACGGCGTCGAGCGACGCGAACGGCGGATGGTTGCCCAGGAAATGGTTCGTATCGATATCGACCTGTTTGATGATGCCGCGCAGACCCAGTTGAACGACACACCAATCGTGCCCGGGAGTGCGACGCCGGCGCGTTTCCCATCCATCCATCCATTTGCCGCGGTCGGTGTACTTGTCGGCGACGAAGACTCCGCGGCCCGGCTTCAACAGATTTTCCTTCTCCGCGAAGAACTCGTCGTTGGCGAGCAACGCTTTGCTGCCCACGCGTTCCGCAGCCAGATCGACAAGCCCCGCTGGCGGTGCTACCGCTGAATCTTCTGTGCTCATTCAGCTCCCGCGATAGGTGCTGTAAGCCCACGGCGAGACGAGCAGCGGAACGTGATACTTCGCCGCGGCATCCGAGATTACGAACCGGACGGGTACTCGGTCCAAAAAGCGCCGCTCGCCGAAATAATCGCCGACGAAAAAAATCAGCTCGTAGTTTCCGGTTTTCATTTCGCCGGCTGCCAGCAGCGGTGCGTCGCTTCGGCCGTCGGCGTTCGTGTCGACGGTTTTGAGCAGTTTCGATTGGTCGAGCGACCAGAGCTCGATCTTCATGCCCCCGGCCGGAATGCCGCGCATCGTGTCGAGGACGTGAGTGGTCAGGCTATTCATGAATGAGATCGCGCAATCGCAACTCGGCGATTTTTGAGACTTCCTGCAGGGCGGTTTCCATTTCCTGTTCGCGTGAATTGCGCAGGCGAACGGGAAACGCCTGCGCGATCGCTTCCTTCTTATTCAATCGCGCGCAGATGACGAAGGGAAATCCGAAGCGTTCCCGATATTGCCGGTTGTATTCGCGAAACTGTGCAGCCTCCTCGGCGGTGGCGTCAAAGAGTCCGGCGCCGGCTTGTTCCGCCTGCGACGCCGCCGTGAGATGAGCGTCGCCGATCAAATCCGGATGGGCGCGGATAAGAGATAATTTTTCCTCGTCGCTCGCTTTAGCCACGGTCGCGATGAGAGCGGCATGGAGAGACTCGCGCGAGGCGAAGGGACGCTGGGCTGCGGTGCGCGCCGCGATCCAGGGCGAATGTTCGAAAACCGGCCCGACGATCCGGGTGAATTCCGCGCGATCGAGCGCGTTCAATTCCGCGAGCTTTGGCATCGCGTTATCGCACTAAATGAATTAACCGTGGGGCGCAATGGCGAAACTGACTGGTCATCGTTACGGCAAGGCGGAGGTGCGGGTGTTGAAGATCCTTCGCGATGGACCTGTGCACACGCTCAAAGACCTCGAGGTCGCGGCCTATCTGAAGGGAGATTTTGCTTCGTCCTATACTAGCGGCGACAACAGCAAGGTGGTGGCGACGGACACGATCAAGAACACGATCAACGTTTTCGCGAAGCAGCATCTCGGGGAGGAAATCGAGCGGTTCGGGCTCATCCTCGCCGAGCATTTTCTGACGCGCTACGAACAAGTGCATGAAGCGGAAATCCAAATCCTGGAGCGTCCCTGGAAACGCCTGGCGGTAAACGGTGAGCCGCATTCGCATTCGTTCGCGGCGGGAAGTGACGCCCGAATGTTCACGAGCGTAAACTGCAGCGAGAACGCGAAAACGGTTCGCTCGGGAATTCGCAACCTCGTCATCCTGAAGTCGACCGGCTCCGGGTTCGAGAACTACCCGAAGGATGAATTCACCACCCTGCCCGAAACCGCCGATCGGATTTTGGCGACCTCTTTCAGTGCGACCTGGACGTTTAAAGAGCAGCCGGATCATTACTCTCGCGCCAACGAAGGAATTCTAAACGCGATGCTAAGAGTATTCGCGAACAGCTACAGTCCGTCTGCCCAAACAACTTTGTTCCAGATGGGCGAAGCCGCGCTCGCGGCGTGTGGCGAGATTTCGCAGCTGGACCTGGCGATGCCGAATAAGCATTGCCTCCTCATCAACCTCGCGCCGTTCGGCCTCGAGAATAAGAACGAGGTCTTCGTCCCGACGGACGAACCGCACGGCGACATTACCGCCACCGTAGCGCGCGATGATTGATGAACGAGGCAAGGAACGCACGCCGTTCGCGGTAGCGACGATCGCTGCGACGACCGGCTCGGTCCCGCGCGCGGCAGGATCGAAAATGTTCGTTTACTCCGATGGCCGGAGCAGCGGGACAATTGGCGGCGGCAAGTTCGAGGCGCTCGTCATGGCAGACGCCTTGACGGCCATGCGCGAGAAGAAGCCGCTGCTCAAGACTTATCCGCTGCACGAAGGCGATGCAGATTCCTTCGGCGCGATCTGCGGCGGCGAAGTGACGGTGTTCATCGAACCGCAACTGACGAGCGAGGCTTTGTATCTCATCGGCGCCGGCCATTGTGCGCGGGCCATTGCCAGGCTGGCGGCGGAATGCGGTCTTTTCGTCAGCGTGGTTGACGATCGCGACGAATTGCTGGCGGAACTGCCGCGGGCGGTTGCCCGGATTTCTAATTCTACTCCGGCCGAATTCATCGCTTCCCGTGAATGGCGGCGCGACGAAGCGCTGGTGATCGTGAGTCGCAACCACGAAATCGACCGGGAAGCTCTGGCGGCGGCGCTCATGCAAACTGGAGCGGGCTATATCGGCATGATCGGCAGCAGGCGCAAAGTCCGTGATGTTTTCGACGACTTGCGGCGGCGAGGCATTCCGGACGAAAAGCTGGCGGAAGTTTACGCGCCGCTCGGGTTGGACATCGGCGCGGACTCGCCGGCGGAGATCGCCGTCAGCACCATCGCCGAGGTGCTCTCTATTCTGCGCCAACGAACGGCGAAACATTTACGCATGGGGGGCGAATAACGTCACTGGCGCGCAAGGAAATTCATCTCGCTCGTTGAACTGGCGTTGCTGTACGATGGATTAAACGCAGATCGAGAGAAAGGAATTTGATATGGCAGAGGAACGGAAGTGGGGAAAATGGGACGGGCCGGAAAAGCCGGAGGGAGCGGGAGCGATGGGCATGGCCGAGCCGCCGGAAGGCAATGAGGCCGAGGGGCGCGGCAGCCAATTCGTGGCGACCTGTTTCAACTGCGGCGCCCACTCCTACATCGGGGCCGATTGGAAATGGTTCACGTGTTGGAAATGCGGGGCCACGAGTGGCGAGATGGTGGCGTAGCCGCGGCTGCGATCGCTGATCGGCGCTACAACTATTCCGCCGGCAACCAGGCGTGGTCCTGCCACCAGGCAACGAGGGACTCGTTGCTGCCGCGGAAAATATTGCGCTCGGCCCGGGCGATGTTGGCGACTCGAACGGGATAGGACGAGCGAGGGCGCAAGTCGCACTTGCCGTCGCCGGTGTATTGCCAAAGACGCCAGTTGCTCCAGGGCGAACTCGCGGTGGGTTGATAGTGATAGTTCGCGATCCAGAGCCAGCAGTTGCCCAGGACCGCTTTGTCAGCGCGACTGACGCCGGGCGCATTCAGGACGGCGCGGAGCCGGTTCTCGCTGCCGTAAACGCCGGGATATTTTCCGGTCCGCTGTTTGATGCGCTCGACAAAACGCGCGGCCTGATCCGCGCGCATCGTGCCGCCGGGATAATGCCCGTTCTTTTCGAAGTCGAGCACGAGCAGGACGCCGCTCGGTTGCATGGCAGGTCCCCGCCAGTTCCCTTGCACGGCGCCGAGAAAATGCTCGGCCTGGCGAATGGGATCCGTGGCGTCGCCGAAATGGTAAGCGCCCCAAAGCAGGCCGGCGCGGGTGGCCGCGGTTTGCCGAGTGCCGTAATAGCTGTCGCGATCGAACCGCGGATAGGTCGCTTCATGAATGACGCCGACAACGCCTTCGCGCTTCATCCCTTCGAAATCGACTCGCATCAAATCGTAGTGCGACAAGTTCACGACGCTGTTTCCAGCCAGGGCCGAAAGCGCTGACAGCAGCAGGAAGAGCGAAATCCGAGCAAGAAATTTCATCGCGCGGACGATAACTGGAGGCGGCAGACTGACAAACGGAAACGAGAAGTTTGTGGTAACGCGTCGGCTCAGGGACGTGCCGGTCGTGGATCGCTACGAATCAGGAGCAGGGCTGCGACGGCGCTGCCGAAAGCAAGAGCGGCACCGGCAAGGGTGATGCAACGAAAGCCATCGACGAACGCGAGATCGACGGCGTTCCTCATGAGCGTGCGTTCGCGCGCCGGGATTGATTCGGGAAGATCGATTCCGGCCAGACGAGTGCGTTGCGCGTCGAGAGATTGCCGGAGCGAAGGTGCGACGTCGACGTTTGCCAGGCGACGAGTAAGCGACCGATCGAAAACAGAAAAGATGGCGATGCCCAGGACGGCGATCGCGAGCAGGCCGGCGGCTCTCGAGATGGCGTTGTTCACTCCCGAGGCCACTCCTGCCCGGTCGCCGCTAACCGAATTCATGACGGTGGTCGTCAACGGCGCGACACTCACGGCCATGCCGATTCCGAGAACGACGACAGCGGGAAAGAATGTGGTCCAATAGCTGCCGCCAATTCCGGGCAGCGCGAAGAGGGCAAAGCCGGCAGCCGCAAGAGCAGGGCCGATGACCAACGGAATCCGCGCGCCATACTTTTGCACGAGCGCACCCGCCCAGGGCGAGAGCAGGAACATGATGAGGATGAAGGGCAGCAAGGCCGCGCCGGCCGCGGTGGGACCGTAGTGCTGCACCTGGATCAAATTGAGCGGCAGGAAAAACAGCGTCCCGCCCAGCGCGGCGTAGAGGAGAAAAGTCAGCAGGTTCGCGCCGGTGAAATTGCGCGAGCGAAAAAGGGCGAGCGGCAGCATGGGATTTTTGCTGCGCGCTTCGAGAACGAGAAAGAGCGCGAGGAGAACAAAGGCGCCGATGAGGGCCGCGCGAACTCCCGGATGCGCGAACCCGCGCGAAGACGATTCGATCAGGCCATAAACGAGCGCACCGAGGCCGAGGGTGGCGAGCAGCGCGCCTAACGAGTCGAGCCGGCCCCTGGCAGGGTTCGAACTTTCCGGGACGTAACGGAACGAAATGAAGATGACGAGAATTGCGACCGGGACGTTAATGAAGAAGACCGCTCGCCAGGAGACGGTTTCCACCAGCCACCCTCCCAGGACCGGCCCGATAGCAGCCGTGATCGCGCTGAAGCTGGACCACGTTCCGATCGCCCGGCCGCGTTCGTCTTCGGCGAAGGAATTGCTGATGATGGCCAGACTCCCTGGAACCAGCAACGCCGCGCCGATTCCCTGGAGAGCCCGGGCCGCAATCAAGGTTCCGATCCCGCCCGCGAACCCGCATGCGGCGGACGCCGCCGCGAAAATCACCACGCCGATCACGAATACTCTGCGCCGCCCGTAACGATCGCCCAACGAGCCGCCCACCAGGAGAAGCGCGGCGAGCAGGAGCGAATACGCTTCAATGACCCACTGCACGCCGATGACAGTGGCCTGCAAATCCTTTTGGAGCGCGGGCAACGCGACGTTCACGACGGTGCCGTCGATGAAGGCCAGGCTCGAGCCGAGAATCGTCGCCGCGAGGATCCACTTGCGGGATGATTTCTGGCACGGGGTGGGCGCATCTCCGGAACGGATCACGCCATCGGCACATGGTTCGCGAATCAAGATTTCATCGTGCCCGCGAGTCGCTTCCGCGACAAGTTCTAGTGCAACGCCGAAGGATCGATTAGGATTTTCCGACCGATGGCACGCGTGTCTGAGTCGAGGAACCGTCCTTAGGGGTGGCCTTCGCTTAATAGAATAGAGCGTGGAGCGTGCGCCCGGCACTCGCGGTCACTGCGCAGATCCTTCTGGGGAAAATCGTTGGGGACGGTTGTGTGAGCTTACAGGGACGCGAGTGCGACTAGGTCTTGTGCCCCGGCACAAGGTGACGCGGCAGGTCGATGGTGAAAACGCATCCTGAGGCCGGGATGTCGCGCACGCGAAGTGTTCCGTCATTGGCCTCGACGCTGCGGCGAGAGATCGAGAGGCCCAGCCCGAGCCCGCTTC
>JBEEHI010000320.1:0-11876 GCA_041167305.1 Verrucomicrobiota bacterium | reverse complement strand
CCGTACTTCAAGCAGCGCGGCCCGCCCGCATTCGTCGCCACGTTTCCGCCGATGCTGCAATCCTTCTTGCTGGCCGGATCGGGCGGATAAAAAAGCTTCTGTTCGCGCGCCCTCGCCTGAAGTTCAGCCGTGATTACTCCCGGCTCCACGACCGCGATCGCGTCGGCGAAACTGATCTCTTTGATCTGGTTCATTCGCGCCAACGACAGCGCGACCCCCCCGCGCACTGGCACGCACCCGCCCACGTAGCCGAACCCCGCGCCCCGCGCCGTTACCGGAATTTTGTTGGCCGACGCGAACCGAAGCAGCTTGCTCACTTGCTCTGTCGATTGCGCGAGGACGACAACCTCCGGCGGATTGCTCGCGAACCATTTGTCGCCGGCGTGGGTTTCTAAATCGCTCGCCTCATCGGAAACGATGTCCGGCCCAAGCAGTTCGGTCAGTTTCTCTTTCACGATCTTTTCCTGCTCGTGATCCTGATCCTGATCATGATCCTGGTTCCACGCGTCCTAAAAGGATCAGGAGCATGATCATGATCAGGAGCAGGACTGAGAACTACATCCCCATGATCTGGTAACCACCATCGACGTAGATCACCTGCCCGGTGATCGACCCAGCGCCGTCACTCGCCAGAAAAACTCCCGTCGCGCCCAGCTCGGCCGTTTCGCAGCTGCGCTTCAACGGCGCGTGCTCCTGATAATGCTTCAGCATCGCGCCGAATCCGCTGATGCCGCGCGCGGCCAGCGTGTTCACCGGTCCGGCCGAGATGCAGTTCACCCGGATTTTTTTCGGGCCCAGATCGTAGGCGAGATAACGCGTGGAAGCTTCCAGGCTGGCTTTCGCCACGCCCATCACGTTGTAGTGCGGCACCACTTTCTCCGCGCCGTAATAAGTCATCGCTACGATGCTGCCGCCGTTCGTCATCAGCGGCGCCGTTTCCCGCGCCAAGGCCACCAGCGAATAGGCGCTGATATCGTGCGCCGTGCGAAACGCCTCCCGCGTCGTGCTCACGAAATCACCTTCGAGCGCTTCCTTCGGCGCGAACGCTACCGAATGCAGCATCAGATCGACCCGGTCCGTTTCTCCGCGGACCTTGCCGAAAAACTCGGCGATGTCTGCGTCGTTCGACACGTCGCACGGCCAAAGCGGCGTCCCCGCGCCGAACTCGCCTACGAGTTCCTCAACGTTTTCCTTCAGCCGTTCGCCCTGGTAATTGAAAATCAACTTCGCTCCGGCCGCCGCCCACGCCTTCGCGATCGCCCACGCGATACTCCGCTTGTTCGCCACGCCAAAAACGAGCCCGATTTTTCCCGCCAGAATCTGCTCCGCCATAACGCCGTCACCATACCAGCCTTTTCTCGCGCGCAAAATGGCCGACCTCTTCCTGTAGCGGCGGTCTATGACCGCCGACCGCGTTATCTGTTGCGCTTCGGCGGTCACAGACCGCCGCTACAGGGTTCGCAAATCGAACGCGACACCGCGCGAGCATTGCGAGTAATCTGCTCCCGAATGAGGCCACGTATCCTTGCCACGCTTCTTTTGATCACTGCGTCCGCCTTCGCCGGCCCGGCCGATGTCACGAAGCAAACGCGCACGTGGCGCGTGAACCACGAGAAGGAAATCCTCGCCGAATTCGCGAACCTCGTTTCGATCCCAAACCTGGCGAATGATGCGCCAAACATTCAGCGCAATGCGGAAACGATCCGCGCGATGTGTGAGAAGCGCGGCCTCGCCGTGAAACTCCTGACGTTGGAAGGCGCGCCGCCGGTCGTCGTCGCGGATCTCGCGGCGCCCAATGCGAAACGCACGATCGCGTTCTATGCACATTACGATGGCCAGCCGGTCGACGCCTCGCAGTGGAAAAGCGAACCGTGGAAACCAGTCATGCGCGACAGCGGCGGAAACGATGTCGACTGGCGCGCCGCGAAAGCGATCGATCCCGAGTGGCGTTTGTTCGCGCGCTCAGCCGGTGACGACAAAGCACCGATCATCGCCATGCTCGCGGCGCTCGATGCGATGCGCGCCGCCGGCCTGAAACCGTCCGTAAATCTTCGCTTCGTTTTCGAAGGCGAAGAAGAAGCGGGCTCGCCGCATCTCGCCGATTACCTGAAAAAATTTCGCGCCGAACTGCACGCCGATGCCTGGCTCTTTTGCGACGGCCCCGTTCATCAAAGCCGGCGAATGGAACTCGTCTTCGGCGCGCGAGGCACGATCGGCCTCGATCTCACCGTTTACGGTCCCATCAGAGGTTTGCATGATGGCCACTACGGAAACTGGGTGCCGAATCCCATTGTTCGCCTCACCCACCTGATCGATTCGATGCGCGACGAGACCGGTCGCATCCTGATCAAAGGTTTCTACGACAACGTGCGCCCACCGACTGCCGCTGAAACCGAAGCCGTCTCGAAAATCCCCGACGTCGAAGCGGATCTCCGCCGGGAATTTGCGATTGGCTCGACCGAAGGAAATGGAAAGCCGCTCAACGAACTGCTCATGCTGCCAGGATTAAATGTTCGCGGCATCCAATCCGGCCACGTCGGCGAGCAAGCCTCGAACACCATCCCTACCGAAGCGCTGGCCTCGATCGATTTTCGCCTCGTCCCAAACGAAACGCCCGAATCGATCAAACCGCTCGTCGAACGCCATCTCGAAGCGCAAGGCTACACGATCGTTCGCCAGCCACCTGATCGCGCGACTCGGCTCGCGAAACCGAAGATCGTGAAAGTCGAATGGAGCTCCGGTTATCCCGCCTCGCGCACCGCACTCGATCTTCCTTTCTCGCGCGAACTCGCCACCATCATGACCGCGGCCGGCCACGATCCCGTCCTCCTTCCCACCGCTGGCGGTAGCCTGCCGATGGATCTTTTCCAGCGCGGTAATGACACTCCGGTCATCGCCTTTCCCATCGCGAACCACGATGACAACCAGCACGCCGCAAACGAAAACCTCCGCCTCCACAATCTCTGGGACGGCCTGGAAGTCTTCGCCGCTTTTTTCAGCGAGCTGGACGCCGCGGGCAAATAATCACTTTCGGCTCGATCACCTCGTTCTCTCGAGCGGCGGCTCTGATCGCGGCTTCGGGGAGCGCTTCGAAGGCGCAGGCATGGACGCCGATTCGCTTTTCACCTTTGGCTGGGATTGATCGGGGCCGGGAACAAACGCGGGGCGGACCGGTTCTTTTTTGAGAACGGCGCGCGGTTTCACTTGGCTCGCGCGATTCATCAGCGGATTCGTCATGCGGAAAATGGCGGCCATCATTGCCTGCGCCTTCGGATTCCAAATGTCGCCGTGATTCTTGATGATCGTGGGATCGACTTTCACATCCCAGTAAGGAACGTCCACGTTTCCGGTCCGCTTGAGATGCCACAGATCCAAAGTCCCATTCGGACCGTCCGTAGTGAAAACTTCACCGGATAAGTTATGCGAAAGGTTCGTTTGCAGCGCGTTCCGTCCGGCGGGCGCCTGGATGGTCTTTTCCATTTTCACCGTCTCGTGGTTGATCAGAAAGTCGTTGTGCCCGGGCGTGGCGGTGTAGAAACGGCGTTCGCTCTCGCGCTGCTCCGTGCCCGGCAGCGGGACTTCATTGAAAACTTTCGTGGTGGCTGCGAGGGAGGTGCTGATCGGAAACGCCGTCCCGGTGGCGGCGTCGGCGGTGGATGTGAGAGAAACGAGGAACGGCCGCGAGTTCTCGGTGTGCCGGGAAGCGAGAGCCGCGATCATTTGCCGGGTGAGGATGGAATCGGAGGCGGGATTCACCATGAGGATCAGGTCCGCGGGCAGGCTGCGGTCGGCGGCGGCGTGTCCGTGCATTTCGGCGTTGATCGCGTGCGCGACCGAGCGCTCCACCACCAGCCCACCAAATGAATGGCCGATGAGGACGGTGTATTGGCCGCCCGCTCCGTGGGATTCACGCGCTGCCTGGGAAACGGCAGCGATGGCGTCGTAACAATCGAAATTGCTCGCGAGCCGTTCCGCGGCTGCTTTCCGGCTGTAAAACGTGAGTTGCCTAACGACCGGTATGGTGGTGCTCTCGCCGCGCCATCCCAGATAAACGCCGATCGGGTGAAGGCCGCTGTCGCGAATGAGCTGCGTCTTGCTGATCTCCGATAACCAACCGGAGAAATTGCCGACGTCCCGCGAGTCAGCGCCATGGTGCCAGCCGTGGACGTAGGTAATGACGAGCGGCCGCGGCGTGCGCTTGATCAGGTCGACGGCATTCTGCAACTGAGTCGGGTCCTGATAGGATCCCTGCTCGCCGAATTCGATGAAGGCGAGATCATAGCCGCTTTCCGGCACGATCGATTTAGTCGGCTGCGCGGTCGTGTTTTGATAAACCGGATGGAGATGCTCGCAACCGCACAGCAGCATCGCGACAACGAGCGAACCAAGGGGAAACTTCATCGGCGTGGCTGATTCTTATCGGCTCCGGCCGAACGCGTCGAGGTCAATTTGAGAGCGTTCCAGACGCGCGCGCGCGCGTTCTCTCGGCACGGTGGCTGCTTAACTACGTCGGGTGATGGGTTCGCTACCGCTCTTTCGCTCTCGTGTCATCAAACATGTTTTGCTGCGAGCCGTCTGCCTCTGCCTGGGCGCCACTTCCTGCTTCGCCCAACCCAGCTTCCTGACGGCCGTCGCCTCCACCCCGTATGATCACCAAATGACTCCGATCGCGCGGGTCCTGACTTCGTCCGCCCGCCCTCTGACGAGCCGGACTTCTCTCAGCGGTCTCAACCAATGGCTAGCCAACTTGCGCGCGATGCCCTACCAATATTCTCCCCAATGGAAAACGCCGGCGCAGGTCCAGTCGGATCTCGTCGCCGATTGCAAGGGCAAGGCCATCTTGCTTTATGCCATCATGCGGGCCAATGGCGCGGCGCATGTTCGCTTCGTTATCGGTAAACATCATGTCGCTGATCAAAGAACCCACGCCTGGCTGGAGTGGGATACGACAAGTGGCACTTACCTGCTCGATCCGACATTTAACCGAACGGTCGAACGAGTTGGTTCCTACGACCCGGCCAGCTACATTCCTCACTACGCCTACAACGGCGCCCGTAAATACCGCGCGACTTATTATCGCCCGTCTTACGCGTCCATAGTCGCCAGCAACTAGAAGCTGGCGAGGCGTTTCCGTCGACAAAGAATCAGGCGCAGGCGATGGCGTGCCGGCGGCAGACGCCGGAGAGCATTTCCCAAAGAGCGTCGAGGACGCGATTGACGGCGGTGGAAGCGGACGAAGCGTTGTCGTCGTTCACGTGCTCAGAAAGCATCTCCCGTTCGGCCGCGGCATGCTCGCGATCAGCTTCGACGTGGACGGTGAAATACTCGTAATCGCGCGGCGCGGTCATGTTGTAGTTCTCCACGAGGCCTTTGATCTTCGATTCACAAACGGCGGGGATTTGGCTTTCGTAGGCGTAGAGAGCAGCGAGTCCTTCGGCGGTCGTGCCCTCGGCGCAGACGGACCTGAAGGTGCCGATCAGGTTCGAGGTCTCGTTCCATTCGTCGGAGAACTGGACTTCTTCTTTCGAAACGCCGAGGGCTTCGGCGAATTGGAGCCAGAGCTCGGGATGATTCGGGGTGCCGGCTTCTTCGTCGATGAGGTTCTTCAGCAATTGACGGCGCGTCGGCTGGTCGTCGGAGCCGGCGTGGACGGCGGAGAGATAGGTCGGGAACGCGGCGACGTGGTGATAGTATTGGCGCGCGTAATCGGCGAGCGCGGCCGTGCCCAATTCGCCCCGGGTCCAGGCGAGATAGAAGGGATGACTGAGAAGATGTTTGGCGGCGATTTGGCGGTCGATGGCGTCGAGATGTTGGTTCATGTGATTGGGTTTCCGGATGGATTGTTCTTAGCGGTGAGAGCGAGGAAGCGCGAACTTTTTTTGTGGTACATCTTCTGTAGCCGCTTCGCTGTGCGAAGCGTGAGAGCGGACGAGGGCACAATCCCGCGTCGCCCACAGGGCGACGGCTACAGAAGAACTAGCTTGTGCCGAGGATGTGTTTGATGCCGCGGATGGGGATGACGACCCAATCGGGGCGGTTGTTCAGCTCGTAGCCGACTTCGTAGACGGCTTTGTCGAGGAGATAGGCTTCGAGGAGGATTTCGAAATCGCCTTCGTCACTCGGAACGAAAGCGGCGCCGTCCGTGGCTTCGAGATAACTTTGGAGGAAGACGCTGCTCATCTGGCGGTACCAAAGATCGGCCCAGCGCTCGAGGAACGGGACATCTTCGGCGCGCATCGCGGGTTGCCAGAGGGCGCTGTAGGCAGCGTACTGAAACGAGCGCATCATGCCGGCGACGTCGCGCAAGGCGGAGCGCTTCAGTTTTCGTTCGCCCAAGGCGCGGGCCGGTTCGCCTTCGAAATCGAGGATGACAAAATCCTTTCCGGTGTAGAGGACCTGGCCGAGGTGGTAGTCGCCGTGAATCCGAATCTTGGCGGCGTTCGACCGGCGATCGAGAATGCGTTGTTCCTGCGTGAGAATTTTCTTTTCCGAGGCGAGGACCTGCGCGGCTTCGTCGCGAAATGCGTCGGGCAGCGCAGGCAATTTCTTTTCGAGCAAAGCGAAGTTGCGCCGCAGCGACGCACGCATGTTTTGATAAACGGAGCGTTGCGCCATCGCGTTGAATTGCTCCGGGGCGAAGGCGCGGTCGTCGGAACTCACCGCAAGAGCGCGATGGAGCTCGCCGGTGCGGCGGCCCAGGAGTAACGCTTTTTCGCGATAAACGCCGCCGATCAATTCCTCGAGGAGCGGACCGGGCGGCGTGGTCTGGTTTTGCAGATCGGCTTTGCGGGTGAGAACGCGTTCGTAATAGCGACCGACCGCGTCGAGCGTCAGCGTCCAGGCGTCGCCTTCATTGGCAATCGCGCTCTGGAGCAGGCAGACGACAGTGGGTTCCGTTTTCGAGCGGCGATATTCGATCGCGCCGAGGAATGCCGGGACGTTCGGGAACTGCGCGCGCTCGGTTAGGAACCGAGTGACCTCAACGTCCGGGTTCACACCGTCTTCGAGTTTCCGGAAAAGCTTCAGGAAAAATTTGTTGTTGAAGAGCATCGACGAATTGCTTTGCTCGGCGCTGAGCACCTGGGAAGCGGGAGCACCTCGCGTCTTCTTGAAAGCACTGCTCGTTAGGCCAACAACATTGCCTTTCTGACCGCGCGAGGACTGAGCGGACGTCATCAGCGTGAAGAGTTCCTTGCGAAACGCTTCGTCGTAAACCGCGTCGTGCAAAATCGCGTCGCCCTCGCCGTGGAGGCGCGCGATCACCGCATGCGGCGCGGCGAGTTCGATCGCCCGGGCAGCATCGTCTCGTGCGATCTGGACCGGAACCGCGTAGGTCTCCGTCGGTCCGTCGAGGTAACTGACTTCAACGAACCAGATTTGCGCAGCGGCCTTCTTGTCTGAGATCGGAATCTCCTCCGTAATGCGCATGTCGCGCAGCGTTCGCGCCTTGGCGCCGAACCATCGGCAGTTTCGAATGTATGGCGGCAAGACTTCGCGCTCGATTCGCGTTCGCTGACCGTTGTCCAGAAGGGCGGCCACCGTCGGCGCGGAATCCAACATCGGAATTTTGCGTTCCTTCGAGGCCACGGAAGCGGCGGTCTCCGAGCGGAGCACAAACCAGTAATGGGAGTGCGGGCCGAGCGTGATGACGTAGGGCGACTTCCTGATTGGCGGAAAATAATTCTGGCTGAAGACTTCCATCAGCGCGCAACCCTCAAAGCGCGAAAGGTCCAGCTCCGCCGCCTGGGAAAAGCGCGACAGGTTCACAACGACGAGGATGGTCTCGTCTTCGGACCGGCGAAGAAACGCGAGGACCTTGTTGTTTTCGGGGAAGAGAAATTCGAGCGAGCCGCGCGAGAAGGCGCGAAAATTTTTCCTCATCGCGATGACGCGGCGCGTCCACCAGAGAAGCGACGAAAGGTTCTTCTGCTGGTTCTCGACGTTGATCGCTTCGTAGTGATACTCGGGGTCGATCGTGATCGGCAGGTAGAGCTGCTGCGGATTCGCCTTCGAGAAACCGGCGTTGCGATCGGGGCTCCATTGCATCGGGGTGCGGCAGCCGTTGCGATCGCCGAGATAAAAATTGTCACCCATCCCGATCTCGTCGCCGTAATAGAGAACCGGCGTTCCCGGCATCGAAAAGAGCAGGATGTTGAGCAGCTCGATTTTGCGGCGGCTGTTGGCAAGAAGCGGTGCGAGGCGGCGGCGAATGCCGAGGTTGATGCGCGCCGTGGGATCGTTCGCGTAAACACGCCACATGTAATCGCGCTCCTCGTCGGTCACCATCTCGAGCGTCAGCTCATCGTGGTTCCGCAGGAACATCGCCCACTGGCAGATGTCGGGAATCGGTGGCGTCTGATCGAGGATGTCGATAATCGGAAAGCGGTCCTCCATCTGGAGCGCCATGAACATCCGCGGCATCAGCGGGAAATGGAAATTCATGTGGGACTCGTCGCCCTTGCCGAAGTAGGCGACAGCGTCCTCGGGCCATTGATTCGCTTCGGCGAGCAGCATGCGACCGCTGAACTTCTCGTCCACGTGCGCGCGCAATTTCACGAGATACTCGTGGGTCTCGCGCAAGTTCTCGCAGCTCGTGCCTTCGCGCTCGTAGAGATACGGAACGGCATCGAGCCGGAGCCCGTCGACGCCCATGTTCAACCAGAAATCGAGCACCTTCTCGACGGCTTCGTGGACTTCCGGGTTGTCGAAATTCAAGTCAGGCTGGTGCGAATAAAAGCGGTGCCAGTAATACGCTTTCGCGACCGGGTCCCACGACCAGTTCGACGTCTCGAAGTCTTTGAAGATGATGCGCGCTTCCTGATATTTTCCGGGCGTATCGCTCCAGACATACATCTCGCGCTCGCGCGAACCGGGAGCGGCCCGGCGCGATTTCTGGAACCACGGGTTTTGATCTGACGTGTGATTGATCACCAGCTCGGTGATGACGCGCAGGCCGCGTTCATGCGCCGCGGCGAGAAAGGCGCGGAAATCATCGAGCGTGCCGAAGTTCGGATTAACGTCGTAGTAGTCGGCGATGTCGTAGCCGTCATCGCGCATCGGCGAGGGATAAAACGGCAGCAGCCAGAGCGCGGTGACGCCGAGTTCCTGAAGGTAATCGAGCTTCTCGATCAAGCCGCGGAAGTCGCCGATGCCATCGCCATCGCTGTCGTGAAACGTTTTGACATGCAGCTCGTAGATGACGGCGTCTTTGTACCAGAGCGCGTCCACGGCCGGGTCCTGCGTGGCATTCGACATGAGGCTACACAGTTGGCGCAACAATCACGGCTGCGCAATCGATCTTGGAGCAGGGCGCTGTAGTCGCGCCGCTCAGTCGGCGCGAATGAAGCATTGCTGACTGCGCGGCGACAGAGCGCCGCGACTACAGTGCGGACTTTTCTATCGCTACTTCTTCGGCAACGCCATGGCGTGCGCGGCGACGCACTGCCATTCGCCATTCCGTTCCACCCAGGTATCGGTGAAGCGATAGCTGTGGGAGAACGTCTTGCCCGCTTTCGTTTTGCCGGTCTCCTTCGCGATGCCGGTGACGACGGCGACGCTCGGTCCGTACATGTGCACGGTCATGTCGCTTGAAACGGCAGACGCATAAGTGTTCGTGTCGCGTTTTGCTTCCGCCAGCAACGTCGTTTTGCTGCCAGTCTTGCCGCTGGAAGAAGTGCCGACAAAATCGTCTGCGACGATTTTCTCGATCGCCGTGGTGTCATGACTCAGGAGTGAAGCTTCCCAGCGGGATTCCAAGTCCTTGATGTTCGCCGTCCCTGGTTCATCCGGCGCAGGAGGCTCGGCAGGCGTTGGGCTGGCCTTCGGCGTCGGAGTCGGCGATGGCTTTGGAGGAGGGGTGGGTTTTGGCGTCGGAGTCGGACTTGGTTTTGGTGACGGCGTTGGAGTCGGGGTTGGTCTTGGCGACGGGCTCGGCTTTGGCGTCGGAGTTGGCGAAGGATTGGCAGTCGCGGTCGGGGTCGGTATCGGTTTCGGCGTGGCGGTTGCGGATGGTTTGGGCGCAACAGTGGTGGAAGGAGTCGGGATCGGTCGCGGCGTCAAGGTTGCCCCAGGGCGCGCGGTCGAGGTAGCCATCGGCTTCGCGGGGGAAGTCGAGAATGGCTTTACTGTCGGGTAGCTGATCGGAGGTTTCGCGCTGGAAGTGGCGGCCGAAGTCGCCGTTGGGACGACGCGCGGCGTCGGGATGGGCGACGCGACGATAATCGGCGTCGGACTGTCGAACGGTGCCGGGGCCAGAGTGAGAGTCTCGGGTTCGCTAGGCGCAGGTGTGGCACTCTCGATCGGCTCCGGTGTAGCGCTAGCGAGCGGTTTGAGCGTCGCGCTCGGAGACGGTTTTGTGGTCGCGGCCGGCGTGGTCTTCGGCCTGGCCGTTGGCGTGGGAGTCTCTTCGGAAACGGTGGGCGTCCGGGGCTGGAATGGGGTCGAAGCGGCGTCCTGCGCGCGAACGAACGCCGCGGTGGCCAGCAGCACAATCGCGAGTACAAATGAGCGCATGTCGGTGGTTTCTCCTGGAAAAATTCCTTCCCTTGGACGCTAGCGTGCGCGCGTCCGCCGGGTCAAGAGCAATACCTTTTCCGAGAAACCGATTCGCCGGCCTGCGAAGTCTGGTGCTCTTTTTTCGCACATCGTTCCAAATTGTTGGACGGCGCGGGCAGTTGCCACTAAATCTCCTTTCTTCATGGCGATAGATTTTTCCGCGACGACAGGTGCGCCGGACGAAGCGGGCGAGACGCGCAACGCCCGTCTGCCCGCCGCGGCCCCCGTTCTCGAACCGGGCGCACCGACCGACCTCGAGTTGATGCACGGCATCCAGGCGGAAGATCCCGAAGCGCTCTCCGCCCTCTACGACCGCTACAACGGCATCATCAAGGCGCTCATTCTTCGCGTCATCCACAACGAGGCCGAGGCCGACGACCTGTTGCAGGAAATTTTCATGGAGATCTGGAACCAGGCCAAAAATTTCTCGGCGCAAAAAGGAAAGCCGCTCGGCTGGATGGTGACGCTGGCGCGGCGCCGGGCGATCGATGGCTTGCGCAAAAAGCAGGCTTACGCGCGCGCGGGCGAGCGGCTGCAGTCGGAAACAGAACAGCAACCGGACGCCTGGGTCCACAACGCCACGGAAGAGGAGATCAGCTTCAGCGATACGCGCGTCCTGGTGCGCCGGGTGATCAACACTTTGCCGGTCGCCCAGCAGCAGGCCATAAATCTTGCATTTTTTCGCGGGATGAGTCAGCGCGAAATCGCGGCAAAAACGAATACACCGTTGGGTACGGTCAAGACCCGGCTCGAATTGGGCCTGAAAAAGATTTACGACGGACTGAAGGAACTGCGCGATGAGCTTTGAGGAATTCCAGAACCAATCGCGCCTTTACGTGATTGGAGCGTTGGAACAGGAAGAACTGGAAGCGTATGAGCAGGCGCGAAAGGACTTTGGGCAAAAGGCCGAAGATTTCATCGGCGAGTGCTACTCCATGCATGAGGCGTTCGCGCTCAGCCTGCGGCCGGAAAAATCGTCCGACGCATTGAAGGACCGGCTAATGTCGATGGTGCGGAACCGGCAGAAGACGTAGGGGCTTTTCGACCTCCTGCTCCTGATCCTGATCTTGCTCGTGATCCTTTGAGGAGGGGTGCCGTTCAGACCGGGATTATGATCAGGATCATGAGCGAGAGCAGGAAAGCGCTTCGCGCTTACGGGGCCGCTTCCTGCAAAATAAATTCCTGGAGAAACCCGTAGAAGTTTACCTGGAACAAACCGAGATCGCGGCGGGAACCGATCGGCGAACGGTAATGGTCGCAGAGTTCGCCATCGGTGAAATTGTACTTCGCGGCGATGGCGAGCCGGGCCTGATTCAACGCGT
>JBEEHI010000319.1:0-21553 GCA_041167305.1 Verrucomicrobiota bacterium | reverse complement strand
GGCATCGACGTTCTTGCCGGCGCCGACGGGGGAATCGGCGTAGCAAGTGGGGCAGGCGAGATTGCAGGAGTTCACGATCTCGATGAGCGCGAGGCAGGTGGAGAGTTTTTCGAAAGGCGCGTCGCCTTTTCCATTTGCGTTCCGGCCGAGGGTGCCGCGGACCGCGCCGTCGCTCGCGCGGCAGGCGTTGCCTCCGCAGCAATCGCCGCTGTCGCTATTCCGCGGATCGCCTTTCGCGAGCCAGTAGAAACGCGCGTCAGAGCTGATGCAGGCTTCGGCTTCGCCATGCACGGGGCAGGTGCGGCGCAAAAACACTTTCGCGTCCGGGGCCTCGGTGCGCCAGACCTCGCCGGGACAGGGTGCGTGACAAACGGGACAGCGGCTCGTCGTGCGTTTGAGCAATTGCCCGGCCGACGAGCAGCAGTTGGACGCTTCCACCGCTCAGTGGCTTGTCGCCAGCACCGCGACACAGCCGGCGAAGGCGAGCCCGCTCAAGGCGATAAGAAAGACAATGCCGAAAAGAATTCCGAGGTAGAAAACCTGGACACGGGTCTTGCCGGCGCGCACCGCAAAAAGAAATCCAGCCGCGAAACAAAGCGCGACCACGAACCCGATCACAGAAAATCCGAAGACCATGTTTCAGTCGCGAGGGTAAAAGAGGAGATAAGCCAGGGCGAAAAGGCCGGCGAGAATAATCCCGAGGCCGGCCTGGCGAAAAGTGACGATGCCGCGCAGGAGATAGACGATGCCGACGCCGAATTCGAGCGCGCCGCGTGCGATCCCCACCTGGACCCAGACGAGATGCCGCACCGGATCGGCCGACGCTTTCCAATAACCGATCGCCATCGTGAGCAGGCAGCATCCCCAGAAGGCGATGATGTAGGTGACGCCGATCGGGAGGTCGACGAATCCGAACGCGACCAGGACGTGTTGCGGAATGACCAGGAGCAAGGTGCCGAGGAGAAAAAGCACCGCCGCATCGAGAGCGAGGAGGAGGCCGGTAACGCGCAGCTTCACAGGAGATGAGTCTGCCATGAGGTCCGCGAACTAATCGACAAAATTTTTCCACTACACTGCTGCTGTAGCGGCGGCGCTCAGTCGCCGCCACGTGACGCCCCGACAGAGCGGGGCGACTACAGCGCGTGCTCTATGGAGGAGACGGAGAGGAAGAGGTAGAGGCAGGGGAAGATGGGGTAAACGCGCCGTTGCCTTCGTCGATGTAAACGGTCTCGCCGACCAGGGAGACATGAAGATATTGCTGCCATTCGCCGGAAGGAAACTTCCGGGTCGCCTGGATCGTTTTGGTCAACGCATCGATCTTCGCGGCGCGCTCGTCTATTCCTTCAACCAGGACACGGCCATCGAATTTTTGCGGCGGGTCGATCGCGAGAAGGCGCAGCACCGTCGGCGCGATATCGACATTGCTGCTGGGGAGAGTGCTCGCCACCCGCTCACGAAAATCCGGGCCGGCAGCGATGAGCGTGTTGTGGACATCGAACGCGCTCAACGAGGCGTGAGTGCCCTGGCCGGGTTCGCGGGCGGAATCGGTGATGATCTGTCCTGCTGCTCCGAACCGATTCGGTTTCTTGTTCCAGCGCAGAGCAACCATCACGTCCGGCGCCTCGGCGGTATTCGCGCGGACGGCTTCGAGCGGGAACGTGCCATCGAATTTTTCGCGCGCGAAAACCACACCGGCGAAATCGGAGCGCTGCAGCCATTCGACGAGGCGACCGGCGACGTCGCGGTCATGCTCAATCACGTAGAAGAGGATTGTCCCGCCATTGCCGACCACCATGATCTGTCCGCGCTTCGGCGTTTCTTTAAAAGCGGCGGTAGCGTCAAAGCCGGCCTTCTGCAGCTCGGCCGGAAAATTAATTGACCGCTCGACCGTGGAAAAGCCGTGATCGGAGACGACGAAGACATCCGTCTTGTCGCGCGCCTTTTTTTTCTCAAGTGCCTCGACGAGGAGCGCGAGGTTACGATCGGAGCTGCGAACGGCGGCGAGAGAAGGCTCGGAGCCAGGAGACGTTTCATGCTGGCTAAGATCCGGCTCGCTCAACCAGAGGAGAGAAAAGGCGGGCACGCCGTCGCGCCACATGATTTCGGTGAGCGCGCGGGTCGCGTAAGTGTTGCGCTGCTCGTTCGTGTTTGCCGGCTCGGTGACGAACGGCCCGAGAAGGCGAATCGTTTCGTCCCGCAAAGCGGCAGGCATCGGCGCGGCCGCGAATCTCACAATATCCTTGAACGACGCGTTGGTCCATTCGGCGTGGCGATCGTGGAGAAAGGCGACCGCTTTCGTCCCCACGACGGCGGTGCGGCGCCCGGCGGCGCGGACGGTTTCCGCGATGGTGGGAGCGGCGATGTATTTCCCGCCCGTGAGTTCGTCTGCCTTCGGGATGATCGACCACTCCGCGTTTTCAAAGGGCTTGCGCGGGTCGATCGCCGGGCGGAACTCGCGGTTCGCCAGCAGGGTATTGCGGTTCGGATAAACGCCCGTCGCGATAGCCGCGCCGTTGACGTTGGTCGCGGTGAGATAAACGGAATGATGGTTCTGAAAGGTCACGCCTGCCTGCGCGAGCTTCCAAAGCGCCGGAGTATTGCCCTCGTTAACGAAGTCCGGCCGCATTCCGTCCCAGACGACCACGACGACATGGCGCTCACCGGGCGCGGTCTCTTTTTCGGAATGAGCGATCGCCGGAAGAAGGCAGGCGATGAAGGCAATGGAGCGCGAGATGGACATGAGTTTTTAACGTTCGTCAGCGAATGATTGGCGCGCGGTCGCGGAGAAGTGCGTTCGTAATCACGATCAAGGTAAGCACAGTGGTCACGCCGGCGGAGAACAAGCAGTAATCGCAGAACGCGTGGAGGACGAAAGCCTGAAGGTAGAGGAGCCAGAGCGTCGTGCCGAACATCAGGACGACGACGAGGGCGAAAAACGTCCCGCATTTTCGGTAACCAAAAGCCGCGAGGAGCGCGGCGCTGAAAACGGTGAAGTAAGCGAAAGCGCCGAGAGCGGCGAGGGGAATCGGTCCCATCGCCGCGTACTTGCTGCTCAGAACATCCTGGCAACCGCTGGACGCGATGCATTCCGCGGTGCGACCGGTGATGTGTTCCACCGTCAGATAAATTCCGTCCGCCACGCCGAGCAGCGCGACGATGGCGGCCGCGGCATAGAGGCGCTGGCGCAGTCTGTCGCGAGAACTATCGGGCGGGGCGGAATTTTGCGCGCTCATGATTGACGAAGCTCACTGTGGCCGCGAACCGAGCGCCTTGTCGATGGCCGCTCGCAGACCCTTCTCGTCGCGCGCGGTCGGCGCGATCTGTTCGCCGTTGATGAAGAGGACCGGCGTGCGATCGACGTTGAGCGATTCGCCGCGGTCCTGGTCCGCCGCGATTCGCTTCGCCACGGCCTCGCCGTCCATGTCGGTCTTGAAGCGCTCAAGGTCGAGGCCGAGCTCGGTCGCGTAACTGTTCAGATTCGGGCGAACGTAATCCGCTGGCACCCAGGTCGCGCGGTTCCGGTAAAGGGTGTCGTGCATTTCCCAGAACTTGCCCTGCAATCCCGCCGCCTCCGCCGCGCGTGCGGCGTCGAGAGCGTAGCGATGTTTCTTGAGCGGATGCTGCCGGAATACGACGACGAGACGATTGCCGTAATCGTTCTCCAATTTTTCCAGGACCGGCCAGACGATGGAACAGGGCAGACATTCGAAGTCACCAAATTCCTCCAGCACGACAGGCGCGGTTGGATCGCCGCGAATGTGTAAGGGCTCGGCGCCGGGCCGGCCGTAGGTGAAAGCAGGGGAAGTCGGTGGCGAGCCTGGCGTTGAGGTTACGGATGGGGTGGCTGGCGCGTTTGGAGTGGAAGGGGCGATCGGCGACGACGGCGGGGTTGTTGTGGACACTGGAGTGGGGGCCCGTGGTGGCGGTGCCGGCGCCGGTTCCATGCGATAACGAAAGAGAACGACGGCGGCGCCAAGAGCCACGACGAAAACAGCGCCGATGATCAGGAAAGGCAGGGAGCGGCGCATCGAAAGCAGGGTAGCAGGAGCGTGCGCGGCGGCAATTCTGTTACAGCCGCTTCAGGACGTTTTCCGCCAGCTTCTTCGACTTCTCGATCTTCTGCGCCTGATCGCCCGCACCGCCCACGCTGATCCGGATGTAGCAGTTGCCCTTTAACACGAAGAGAGCGCCGCCGACTCGCGTCCCGGTCCAGAACGCTTCCTCGCCGAGCCCGTCGATTTTTTGAGGTTCTTTCCCCTCGCCTTCTTCCTCTCTCTCCGATCGTCGTTCGCGGTGGAACATGTCCTGCCAGCTCTGCGCCGGATCGCGGCCGCCTTCCGCCTTTCGCGTCACGGTGAGCACGACCGAATTCGCCGCTGTCGGCAACTCGAAATAACACTGCGAAACGGACATGCCCCCGGCCACTTTCTGGCTCGGCTTGGTGTTTTTGAACGGTTCTCCCTGAACCGCCTGGATTTCTTCCTTCGTCAGCAACGTGCATGAATCGGTTTCCGAGGCAGGATCCGCCACAGCCACGGACGGCGTTGAGCTCACCGGGGTGGGGCTCGGCTGCGAGGAGTTCAGCGGTTTGGGTTTCGAACAACTAACCGCAGCCAGATCCAGTAGACAGGCCAGAACGGTAAATTGCAGGCGGACTCGGTGTGTCATGCCATAAGCCACACGTGAAATGCGATTTCGTCAAAGATTCCTCGGGTAGAATGATCGACCGCGTGTGCCGGGATTTTTCGAGGCGGAGAACCCACCCCGGCGGCGTGAACAACACCATTGGCATCACCACCCCGAGGCTTACAAGCTCAATAACGAGGCAGCTACGGAATTACGACCCGCGCGGAGAACACTTCTTCCATCCCCAGGTTCTGGCTACAGCCCGCGATCGGATCGAGCTGGCGCCGGCTGTCCGTCCAGATAGGGTACGCGACGCCGTTGTAGGAAACCACGCCCTCGTAATCGCCCTGCTGGTTGCCATAGTTAATTCCACTGCAGGGATAGATGCCACCGCAATCGTGTTCGTTCGAGCTTGTGTTGCTCGCCCGGATATCTGGCGCGCTCCAGCTCTGCCCCCCATCCTTGGAAACGGCGAGGTAGGTGTCGGTCATATAGCGGGACCCAGTCTTGTCATTTCGCGTGTCATAGAACGAGACCGTGACGTAGCCGGTAACTGGATCTACCGAAAGCCAGTGATTGAAGCGATCGACTTTGAACGATAACCGGTCCGTCACCGGCTGTGGTTGCGACCAGGTCGCGCCGCGATTATCCGAGTAGGACAAGAAGATGTCCGTTGTTCCCGCAGCCGTCAGGTCCATCCATGAGGCGTAAAGCCGCCCGCGATGCGCCCCGGCCGATCGATCGACACCGAGAGAAGGATAAACCAGGGCGCCGCGAAACGATTCGGCCGGCACCGGGTAATCGAAGGGTAACGTCTTGGCCGAGATGGTGACCGGCGTGCCGAACGTCTGTCCGCCATCGAAGGAGCGGTTGAACACAATCGCGTTCGCTGCGTAATCGTTCCAGCCGACATACACTTCGCCACTCGGACCCACGCTCGGGGAAGCGCCAATGGAATGCCCTTGTCCCTTTGGATCGTCGACGCGCACGGTCGTAAAGGTAGCGCCATTATCGCGCGAGGTAGCAAAGCGGACGCCTCCACCAGTCGAGCCTCCCGCCGCGGCGTCCCAGGCGATGTAAACGTTATCGCGATAAGGACTCGTCAGGTTTTGATCCGAAGTGATCATGGGCTTGTCATTGAAATGGTTCGAGCCGCCCTCGTAGCTGAAGAAGGTGACAGTCGGATAAGTTTTCCCGCCATCGGTCGAACGGGCGACGGCCATTTCGCTGCCATTAACTCCGGCGCCATTTCCAAAGAAAACGACGATGTAGCCGTAAAAGAGATTACCCCTGGTATCGAATGCCAGCGTCGGGTCGGAACCAAAGTTAATGCTATTCGCTCCCTGGGTCGGCGGTAACGGAAGGTCGATCGCGCCCCAGCTCTTTCCACTGTTGTTTGAATAGTAACCGCGCATCGGCAGTCGGAAAATTTCATTGGACCCACCGGCCAGGTTCTTTGGATTCTGGGTGTCGAGGGTAATGAACGTCTCGCTCTGTGGCCCACACTCGTTGGAAACGTCGACGTTGGTTCCAGACGAGATCGAACCAGTGGTGCTGCCGTCAGCCACAGGCCCATTTTTCGCCAGGTAGGTATACTTATCCCACCAGGTCGGATTGTTCGGGTCGTTCCCCGCGGTCACGGCAGAGAGGGGTGCGCCAAGCGAAAGAATGAGAAGAGCGGACTTTGCAAATGAGATTTTCATATCGTGTTTCGAACCCGTTTATCCGATCAAGTTTTGTTGCAAAGGACAAGGCAATTCGAGACATGCCTTATTCGAAAAGCTGCCACGTCCTCGGTCGCGCCGTCTTCGAGGCTTACAAGCTCAATAACTAACCCGCCGGTAAACGCTGACAAAGTAAGGAGACCGGACGCGATAGTTCAGAGCGGCCGCGCCCCAGACGTACTGGGACCCGGAGGCGAGGATGTCGGCAATGCCATCGAGCTGGTAGTTGCGCGCGAGATAGCTATCAGCCCAGTCGAAAATGAAATGGTCGGAATCAGGCCGTATGAGCCAAGAAGTCGGCACGTTCATGAACACAATGAATTGCGGACGCCTCTCCTCGATTTCGCGCGCCATCGTTTCCTGCATCGCATGCGCATACTGATGGTGTTCCATCAATGGATAAGTGTAGATCAGAGTCGTGGCGGAACGACGGTGGCTGTAGAAAAATATCTGCGGCTCGCTGCCGAGCACAGCCACCCGTTCGTCCGGATTGCTGTTGGCCTCGATATAACGCGCCACTTCGATGGCCTCCGGGAACGGGTTGCCGCCGTAAATTTCTCGCGAGAGGGCGGTGGGCGTCGACGCGAGGAAATAATTCCTTTGTCCGATGAACGGGAGGAATAACGCGACTAACGCTCCGGCGATTGCGCTGTAACGCCACGGCGCGGACATGTTCCATGCGCTGGCAATCGCCAGGCCGAAGAGGAGCGCTACCGCCGGCAAGAGCTGCAAGTAGTAATGCTCGCGAAAGTAGAAGCCCGGAAGAAGCGCGAAAAAACCCGCCAGCAGGAAGCCGATAACAAACCAATCGCGTCGCGCTCGCTTCGAAATCGTGACGGCCAGTCCGACCGCCGCGCCGATCCAGATGAGAAAGTCCCAGCTAATCGCTTTCGGCGTGGCTGCAAAGAACTGGTGCAACCCTTCCTGAAACGATACTTGCGATCCGTAGGCTGCCGCCTCTATGACCGTCCACCGCCAGAAATCCGGCAGCACACCGGCGATCCAAAGCCAAACCACCGTCACTGCCAACGGGATCAACGAGCTTGCCGCGACCAGAGTGGCGCGCCCCCCCGTGCCTTTTCGCGTTCGCCGCGCCGCCAGCCAGAAGAAGACGGTTCCAAATGCGACGAAGATCAGCGACGTCTGGCGCACTATGACCGACGCACCCAGGCACATACCGCCGATGATGAGCGGCCAACTCTTTTTGGTCTCGAGACCGCGCCATAAAAGCAGCAGTCCTGCGACCACCGCCAGCATCACGAAATGCGTCAGGTGCGCGGCGTTCCCGAACACGCTGGGGCTCACACTTGTCACGACCCATGCCGCCGTGGCCGCTAGCCCGGCGATGTTTCCGGCCAGGCGCCGTCCAAGAAAAAACAGCAGCGCGGCGGTGACGAGGTTCACGATCAACAGGCCGATGTGAATTGCCGGTGTCGTTTCGCCGAAGAGAGCCATGATCGCCGCATACGCGAGGTAGGCGCCGGGAAATTTGTGGTTTCCGGCCACGCCGTAAGGCGCCACGCCTTCCCGCAGCAGATGTCCGATGTAGGCGTATTCGCCTTCGTCGCGTTCGAGGGGGCAATCCCGCAACCGCCACCGAATCAAAAACGCGGTGGCGAGGATCACGCCGAGTAAGACCCAAACGCCCCAGGTTGACGAACGCCACCGGAGAGGCGCGGATTTTTGCATGCCTTATTGTGTCAGTCGTTAGGCGGGGCCGGCAATGCTTGAAATTTAGTCACCCAGTCCACAGACTTACCGGCAATATGAACACGACGACGGACACACATTCGGGAGCCTGTCATTGCGGAGCGGTGCAGATCGAGGCACAGGGGCCGCCGCTCGACATGGGTTATTGCCATTGCGATCAGTGCCGGCGCTATTCCGGCGCACCCATTGCCGGCTTCACCCTCTGGAAATCCGAAGACGTGAAGATCACAAAAGGGGCCGAATTGCTCGGGCACTACAAAAGCAGCGAGATCAGCGACCGCCGCTTTTGCACTAAATGCGGCAGCCACGTTCAGATCGATCATCCCACGCTCGGCTTGACCGACGTCCGCGGCGCCCTTCCGGCGACAGTCGCGTTCAAACCCACCGTCCACCTCAATTACGAAGAAACAATTCTGCCCATCAAAGATGGCTTGCCCAAACTGCGAGACTTTCCCACCGCCATCGGCGGCTCGGGGGAAGCGATGCCCGAGTAGCGTCCGCCGCCCTTAGTTTCGTGGCTCGAACTTCAGGGCCACACCGTTCAAACAATAGCGAAGTCCGGTAGGCTTCGGTCCGTCATTGAAGACATGTCCGAGATGTCCGCCACAACGAGCGCAAACGACTTCATCGCGTTCCAACCCGAGGCTGGAATCTGTGGCGGTGATAACATTAGCCGCGACAAATGGTTTCCAAAAACTCGGCCAGCCCGTGCCGGATTCGAACTTCGCGTCGCTCGCGAACAGGGGCAGATCGCACGCAGCGCAGCGGAAGACCCCGGCGCGATGTTCCTTCAACAGCGGGCTCGATCCGGCCCGCTCAGTTCCTTTCTCCCTCAAGACGGCGAATTGTGCGGGCGTCAGGGAAGTTTTCCATTCCGCGTTGGTTTTCTCGAGCTTCATCACGGGCAAGAGATCCTGCGCACTCGCCACAACCCCAACGGAAGGCGCTTCCGTCTCTTTTTTCTGCGCCAGCACAAATGTCACCGTGCCGAGACAAGCGATCGTCGCGAATGTGATCCAAGGGTTTCGTTTCATCATAGAAGTAAGTTGGACACGGCCGGGTGGCTACCGTTCATCGCAAGAGACGTCCGGATTGATTCGCCCTGTTTCGCCCTTTGGATGAAGGAACCAATTTGATCTCGGCTGGTTCTGAGAACGGGCTGCCGGAAACGCAAAACAGCCGGGCCCTTTCGAGCCCGGCTGGTGTTGAGTGCTTTAGTTAGCGAGTAACTGTTCGGTTTAGTAGTCCATGCCGCCCATGCCGCCACCCATTCCGCCGCCCATGCCCGGAGGCATGCCACCACCTTTCTCCTTTTCAGGAGCTTCGGTGATGATGGCTTCGGTGGTGAGCAACAGGCCGGAGATCGAAGCGGCGTTTTGCAACGCGCTCCGGGTCACCTTGGTCGGATCGACGACGCCGGCTTTCACCAGGTCTTCGTATACGCCCGTGGCCACATTGTAGCCTTCGGCGCCTTTGCGCTTCTTGACTTCCTGGACGATGAGTGCGCCTTCCTGGCCCGCGTTATCAGCGAGGGTGCGAAGCGGCTCTTCGATCGCGCGGCGAATGATGGCCGCACCGACTTTTTCGTCGCCTTCGAGTTCCAGCTTATCGAGCGCTTTCTGCGCGCGAATGAGAGCGACGCCGCCACCCGGGACGATGCCTTCTTCCACCGCGGCGCGAGTAGCGTGCAACGCGTCTTCGACGCGCGCTTTCTTCTCCTTCATTTCGGTCTCAGTCGCGGCGCCCACATTAATGACGGCGACACCGCCGGCCAACTTGGCGAGGCGTTCCTGGAGCTTCTCGCGATCGTAATCGGAAGTAGTCTCCTCGATCTGACGACGGATCTGGCTGACGCGGCCCTGGATGTCGGCCGCTTTGCCTTCGCCTTCCACGATCGTGGTGTTCTCCTTGTCAATCGTGACCCGTTTAGCACGGCCTAAATCCTCGAGCTTTACGTTCTCGAGTTTGATACCGAGATCCTCGGTGATGAGTTTGCCGCCGGTGAGAACCGCGATGTCTTCCATCATGGCTTTGCGACGATCGCCAAATCCTGGGGCCTTAACGGCTGCGACCTGCAGCGTGCCGCGAAGCTTGTTCACGACCAGAGTCGCGAGCGCTTCACCTTCCACGTCTTCCGAGATGATCAGGAGCGGGCGTCCGGCTTTCGCGACTTTCTCAAGCAGCGGCAGCATGTCCTTCAGGCTCGAGATTTTTTTCTCGAAGAGAAGAACGTACGGGTTGTCGAGGATCGCTTCCATCGCTTCCGCGTTGGTCACGAAGTAAGGGGAGAGGTAGCCCTTGTCGAACTGCATGCCTTCGACTACGTCGAGGCTGGTTTCGATCGACTTGGCTTCTTCCACCGTGATCGTTCCATCCTTGCCGACTTTGTCCATCGCGTCAGCGATGATTTCGCCGATCGTGCGGTCCCAGTTAGCCGACACGGTCGCGACCTGCGCGATCTCCGTGCGGTCGCTGACCTTCTTCGAGATCTTCGCGAGCTCAGCAACGATGGCTTCGACAGCCTTGTTGATGCCGCGCTGGAGCGAGGTCGGGTTGGCGCCGGCCGTGACGTTGCGGAGACCTTCTTTGTAGATGGACTCAGCGAGCACGGTCGCCGTGGTGGTGCCGTCACCAGCGATGTCGGAAGTCTTGGAGGCGACTTCGCGGACGAGCTGGGCGCCCATGTTTTCATAAGGATCTTCGAGCTCGATTTCCTTGGCCACGGTCACACCATCCTTGGTGATCGTCGGGCTGCCGAATTTCTTGTCGAGGATGACGTTGCGGCCGCTCGGTCCGAGCGTCGCTTTCACAGCGCGAGAGAGTTTCTCGACGCCGCGGAGAAGCGCATGCCGCGCGTTCTCATCAAACTGTAGTTGTTTAGCTGCCATAAGTCTTAGTTGTTACTTTCTAATTGAGAGTTTCGATTAACCAATGATGCCGAGAATGTCATCCTCGCGCATGATCAGGTAGGACTCACCGTCCACCTTGATTTCGGTGCCGCCGTATTTGGAGATGAGGACCTTGTCGCCCTTCTTCACCGTGAACTCGACCTTCTTGCCCTCTTCGTTCACTTTACCGGTGCCCAGAGCAACGACGCTGCCCTCCTGCGGTTTTTCCTTGGCGGTATCGGGGATGATGATGCCGCCCTTTTTCGTTTCTTTCTCTTCGATCGGTTGCACAAGCACGCGATCTCCGAGGGGTCTTACATTAATTGCCATGTGTTAGTTACTCTTTCTACTTTGGTTGGTTAATGCCGGAAGCCGTCAGTCTTACCAACGGCTTCCAGCAAATTGTTAAAGTTACTTTTTCTTGTCTTCGTCCACGACTTCGAACTCGGCGTCGACGACGTCGCCCTGGTCCTTGCGCGGTCCTTCTTCCTGTGGTCGCGCGCCGGGGCCGGCGTCGGCATCAGCTCCCGGTGCGGGACCGGCGCTGGCGGAGGCTTGCTTGTAAAGATCGGCGCTGACTTCCTGGAACTTGTTCTGCAAGTCGTCGTAGGTCTTTTTCATCGCGTTGGTATCGTTCTTCTCGATTGCTTCCCGAACGGCTTTGATCGCGTCCTCGACCTGCTTCCGTTTATCTTCCGGAATCTTGTCGCCGAGATCCTTCAGCTGCTTCTCGCTCTGGTAGGCCAGAGTGTCAGCGTTATTCTTGATCTCGATCGCTTCCTTCGCCTTCTTGTCTTCCTCGGCGTGCGTTTCCGCGTCGCGCTGCATCTTCTCGATTTCTTCCTTGCTCAAGCCTGAGCTGCCGGTAATGGAGATTTTCTGCTCCTTGCCGGTGCCAAGGTCTTTCGCGGAGACGTGCAGGATGCCGTTCGCGTCGATGTCGAAGGTGACTTCGATCTGCGGAGTGCCACGCGGGGCTGGCGGGATGCCATCGAGGTGGAACGTGCCGAGGTTCTTGTTGTCGCGCGAGAGCGGGCGCTCGCCTTGGAGCACCTTAATCTCAACACCCGGCTGGTTGTCGCTGTAGGTCGAAAAGATCTGCGACTTGCGGGTCGGGATGGTGGTGTTACGCGGGATCATCGGCGTAGCCACGCCGCCGGCGGTTTCAATTGCCAGGGTGAGCGGAGTAACATCGAGGAGCAGCACGTCTTTGACGTCGCCCTTGAGGACGCCGCCCTGGATGGCGGCGCCGATCGCCACGACTTCATCCGGGTTCACACCTTTGTGCGGTTCCTTGCCGATCAAGGTGCGCGCTGTCTCGATTACCTTCGGCATGCGAGTCATGCCACCTACGAGCACCAGCTCATTGATGTCCTTCTCGGCGAGTTTCGCGTCCGACAAGCAGGCTTTCACGGGCGGAATCGTCCGTTGGAAAAGCGAATCGGTCAGTTGCTCGAGCTTCGAGCGAGTGAGCTTCTTTTGGATGTGCTTCGGGCCGCTGGCGTCCGCCGTGATGAACGGCAGGTTGATCTCGTATTCCTGTGAAGAAGAGAGAGCGATCTTCGCCTTCTCAGCTTCTTCCTTGATGCGCTGGATCGCGTCGGGCTGCTTGGAGAGGTCGATACCGCTCTCCTTCTTGAATTCGCCGACGATCCAGTCAACGAGGACGTTGTCCCAGTCGTCACCGCCGAGGTGCGTGTCGCCGTTAGTCGCCTTTACCTCGAAGACGCCGTCGCCAATTTCGAGCACCGAAATGTCGAACGTGCCGCCGCCCAAATCGTAAACCGCGATCTTCTCGTCCTTCTTCTTATCGAGTCCGTAAGCAAGCGAAGCGGCCGTCGGCTCGTTGATAATGCGCAGCACTTCAAGGCCGGCGATCTTGCCCGCGTCCTTGGTCGCGTTGCGCTGTGAGTCGTTGAAGTAAGCCGGCACTGTAATGACGGCCTGGGTGATCTTTTCGCCCAGCTTCGCTTCCGCGTCTGATTTCAGTTTCGCGAGAATCATCGCGGAAACCTCAGGCGGCGAAAAAGTTTTCTTCTCGCCGTTTACTTCCACCTGCACGTGCGCGTCGCCGTTGGCCGCCTTCACGATTTTGTAGGGAACGCGATGTTCTTCCTCACGGATCTCGTCGTACTTGCGCCCCATGAAGCGCTTGATTGAAAAAACTGTGTTAGCCGGATTCGTCACGGCCTGGCGTTTCGCCGCCTGTCCCACGAGCCGTTCGCCATTCTTCGCGAACGCGACAATCGACGGCGTGGTGCGCGCGCCTTCGCTGTTCTCCAAAACCACCGGGTCGCCCCCCTCCATGACAGACATGCAGGAGTTGGTCGTCCCCAAATCGATACCTAAAACTTTAGCCATATAAAAATTGATCCTTTCGTGAACGGAAAGTCGTTCGCGCTCTATTTAGCAACCCATGTTCCGGCAAACCTGATTCGCGTAAACGGCTGATTTCCCGGTAGTAACACCAAACGCCCATCAGTAGTCGCCACCAAAACGGGCCACTGTGTCTCTGAGAGAGCGGCGATGGCGTGCCCGGATGTCGCACTAACCTCGAATCTGCCGACTATACCCCGAAATTCGGGTATGTGTCCTGCTTAAACTGGCGATCAATGCAACCCGCAGGCGGCTCGACCATTTCAGTGCAGGCGCCGAGCAGCGACATCATTTTCGCCTGCTCGCATTGCTCTACCTCTTTCGTCGTCGATGCCGCAGCGGCCGGGATGAAGTTGGATTGTCAGAAGTGCGGCAAACCGACCGTCGTTCCCAATGCGAAGCTTGAAGCGGCCGTCGACAACGCGGTGAAAATTTCCGATCTCCAGCATCAACTAAAGGAAAACGAATCGCAGCGCACCGAGATCACGGGCTACATCAACCAGCTGAGCATCCAACTTCATCGCTGGCAGCTCCGACTCCAGACATTAAACGAGCGTCAACAAAAGCTGGACGCTGAACTCGCGGCCATTCGCCCTCGGTAGGCAACGCAATGCCAATCCATGGCGGCCGAGACAAACCCATCTCGACCGCCAGTGCGATCGGCAAATACGCTCTTGGGCTGCGGAGGTAGCTACTTCCCGATCACGAACATATGGCCCGCGTTCTGTGAGTAGATCTTTCCATCGCTGCCGAGCGAGGCCGGAGTGTAGGCCGCGCCGAGGGCCAGTTGCTGAAAGATCTTCTGCTTCAGAGTGCCGCCCTGATTGAGCGCGAACATATTGCCATCCTCGCTGTTCGCATAGACGACGCCATTCGCGTCGACCGCCGCGGCATTCACACACCATTCGAATCCGAAGGGATGATCCGAGACACAGGTGATTTGGCCGTTGGCATTCCGAGTGCAGCTCAGCGTGTTCGTGTTTTTGTACTTCCATTCGACCGCCAGCGTAGGACTAAGCTGGGTGACGAAGTATTCCTCGGGAAAGGCCGGGTTTGAGGCGGTCCGATCCGTCGGACAGAGCGAGTCGACGTTACAGTACGAGCCGACCTCGCCGTAGTGGTTGTCCTTGATCACCACTGAGTAGGTCCCGCTGTGCGGGTAGACCGCAACCGTGGCGTCCCAACCGAACGAGTATGACTGGAGGAAGGCGCCATTTGCGCCCGCGAAGCGCATGAGATGGCCTTGGGCGTAGTTGTAACGAGTGTAGGCGCCGTAGAAAATGCTGCCGTCGGGCGCGATCGTCGGGGTGGAGGATTGGTCGTCAAGAACGCGTCCGCCGCCATAGCGGTTCGTCGCCGGATCGACGCCCGCACGCGCGCCAGCGCGGCAGCCGCCGAGGTAGTTTCCGTTCGTGTCGGTCGCCCCGTTGAGTGGGAGCATGCTTCCCGCACTCGCTGGCGTACCGTCATTACAGCCGTCGTGGAAATAACCTCCATTCAGGTACGAGGCAGGAAAAGCTCCCGGTGCGTCGTTTCCCCGAAGTGAGGCCGCCCATTTCAGAGTCAGATTGGGATTGATCGCCAGCAAATATCCATGCCGCGCTCCTTCAACGAGGGGCAAATGGGCGCGGGTGACACTGTAGATGGTGCCATCAGGCGCAATCGCGGGCGCCACGTTGAGCCCTACACGTTGCAGTCCGCAGACCACGTTCGGTGGAACGGCTGTCGGGCTGGGCGGAAATGGCAACTGGCTCGTGTCAAAAGTCCCGGCACATGGGTCACCCGAATTGGGCGCGGCCGGATTTAGTCCCGAGTAACTGACGAGGCTGATTGCATTAGCCGGCGTAACCTTCACCAACCAGGAATCAATGGCGTCGTTTTGATAAAACCCGCCGTTATCGTGCAGCTTCAACACGTTGTAATAGAGGTTTCCTGAGCTATCGGAAGTTATCGGACTAACGGTGTAGGTATGCGCGTCCAGACTTCCATCCGGGTGTAGGAATTGAGCCGGGACGATGCGCGCCACAACCGCGCCGTTACTCTTGTTTACTTTGAAAATAGATCCGCCCGCACCTGGATCGTAGAGATATCCGTTCGCCAGGACCGCGTGATAAACCGGTTCCCAGAAATCTTTCTGTGAACCCGGCGGCACCCAGTCCGTGTCGTGGGTCCACACCTTCATCAGGTTCTGGCCCTGCCAGCTGTATTTGTCCTGGTGCCAGTTTTGGGTGGCATAGGAACCCTCGGTATACATGCCCGCTTTCGATTCCATATAGATATCGTTTCCTTCGACTAACGGCGTCTGATAGTGGGCGAGCAGATCGGTGTCGTTGTGCGCCTGCTCATCGGGCACGAGCGGGTCGTAAACGATATTCGCCAGGATCTTGTTTAAGTTCTGGCCGACGACGTTCAGGAATCCTGTGTGTTGGGGATTCTGCATCCACTGCGGCCAGTCAGCAGCAAAAGCTGCGGCGAGTCCGAGGGAGAGACTGCATAGGGCAAAGGACAGGACGACGACCTGCCTGATTCGGGGTGTCATAGGGATCTCCTTTCTGGAGAGTTTGGGGTTGGGGTTGCTAACGTTTAGGGGAACAGGAGTTTGGAAAAAACTCCGTGACCCTGTCAAGGCAAAACGACCGCCACCGCGGAGAGCTGGGCTCCCCTAGATCCGCAAGATTATTCCGTCCTCAGCGCCGTCATCGGCGTGACTTTCGTGGCGCGTCGTGCCGGCAGGTAACAAGCGAGCAACGCGGCCGCTGAAAGCATGAAGATGGAAGTGAGCAACGCGGTCGGATCCGCCGGACTCACCTGGTAAAGAATTTGCGTGAGGAGCTGGCCGGCCGCCAGGGCCAGGAGCAAACCGATCCCGAGTGCGAAGCCGGTCTGGAGCGCGCCTTGTTTCATGATGAGTGAGAAGACATCGCGCGGGTGCGCCCCGAGCGCCATGCGAATGCCGATCTCGCGAGTCCGCCGCGCGACGGCATACGATTTCACGCCATAAACGCCCACCACCGCCAGAAGCAGCGCGATCGCGCCGAACACGCCGAACAAGACCGCGCCGAGCCGCACGATCCAGAGCCCGACACTCTTTTCCAGGAGATCGGTGAATGGCGTAATCTTGAGAACGGGCATGTTCGGGTCCACCTCGCGCAGCACCTGGCGCAGCGTGGGAATCATGGCGGCCACCGCCTTCCGGTCGGTGGCTGCGAGGCGCACGTGGAAATAGACGTTCCCGTTGTATCCTTGCGCGAGGGGCACAAAGAGGCGGCGCTGCGGCCCCTCGTTTTGCACTTCATGCCGATGCCAGTTCACGATGCCGACCACTTCCATTTCCGCCGGCGAACCATCGGCCGGCGCCTGCGTGTAACGAATGCGCTGCCCGATCGCATCGCCCTTCGGAAATAACTTCGTCGCCATCTTTTCATCGATGATCGCGACGCGCGGCGAATCCTTGTTCTCCGCTTCCGTCTTGGTGAAATCGCGGCCGCGCAGGAGGTGCACGCCGATCGCATCGAAATAGCCGGGCGTGATGGCGGTGAAAAGTCCACTCGCTCCCGGATCGGGCGCATTCGGGTCCGTCCTCACCACGGGCGCTTCATTCGCCGCCATGATGCGGCGCGAGTTCGTGAAATTTCCGTAGGGCACCATGGTGCCGAGCGCCGCCGCCCGCACGCCGGGCAAAGCGCGGGCCCGATCGATCGCCGCGAACATGAGACGCCTCGCCTGGGCGGCGTCCGTCTTGCCTAACGAGAAGTCCATTTCCGTCACGATGCCGCCCGCCGGCTCGAATCCCAAAGAGACGCCCCCGGCCGCGAGCGCGCCGCGAAAGAAAAGTCCCGCGCTGAAAAGCAGCATGAGCGAGAGCGCGATCTGCGCCATCACCAAGAGATGGCGCGGCGCGAAGAAACGATTGAACCGCCCGATGTGCGCCGGCTCGCCGGCCTGTTGTTTCAGATCGTTGACCAGATCGGCCCTCGACGCCTTCAGCGCCGGCCCGAGGCTGAAGAGCATCGTGGCGAATAGACAGAAGAGGAACGTGATCCCGAGGACGGTGAAGTCCGGTGTCATATCCGCCACAATCGAGAAGCTCATCGAACCGAAGAGGCCTCCGAGCGAACGCAGGAGCGCTCCGTTGCTCCAGATGCTCAAGAGCAGTCCGAAGATCCCGCCCACGATGGCGAGAAGAAATCCTTCGCACAAAAGCTGGCGAACGATGCGCCACCGGCTCGCGCCCAGGGCGAGACGGAGCGCAATTTCTTTTGCGCGCGCCGTGCCGCGGGCCAGGAGCATGTTCGCCAGATTCAAACTCGCAATCAGCAAGACCGCGCCGGCCATGCCCATGAGAAGCGCACCGATGAGACTGACGGGGCCGTCATCCTGCGGCGCCGTACTGATGCTGAAACGCGACGGCGTTTGGATTTGCAATTCGCGCGCGCCCTGCGAGTCCGGCGGCTGAATCGCAGTGAGGCGTTGCGCGAGCACCGGCAGGCGCGATTTCGCGGACTCGATCGACAGGCCGGGATGCAATCGGGCCACGACATTCAAAGAATAACTTTTCGGCAGCGCCAGGTCCTGGATATCCGTCAAGTCACTGAAGGCCGAGCTCAACTGCGAATAGACGCCGAGCGGCAACCAGACATCGGGGGCAATGAGCGCGCTGATCCCGCTGAATCCTTCGGGGCTGACGCCGATCACCGTGAACGGCTGGCCATTCACCTGCAGCGTACTGCCGACAAATTCCGGCCGGCCACCCATTCGCTTCCAGAACCCGTGGCTGGCGACGACGACTGGAATGTTCGCGTTCGGCCGGCATTCCGCGGCGTTATAGAAACGACCGAGCGCGGGCTCGACGCCCATGAGTGAGAAAAAGTTTTCCGAAGTAAGAAACGTGAAACTGCGTCGCATCCCTTCGTCGCGCCCGATCCCGGCGAGCGCGAAGTTCACCGCCGCCGCATCCGCGAAAACATCCGTGCTCTCGCGCAGAACCTGGTACTCCGCGTGGGAAAACTGCCGGTAATCCCGGTTCGCATTTTGCCGCGCCGTGAAAACATTCACCACCTCCGCCGGCCGCAGCCGCACGACGGGCCGCAGCACGACGCCGTTAATGAGAGAGAAGACCGCCGAGTTCACCCCGATGGCGAGCGCGAGCGTGATGACCGCGACGATGGTAAACCCCGGCGATTTGATGAGCTGCCGAAACGCAAAACGAAAATCCTGGATCATACAGTTGGCCTTTCCCGTAAGATGCAGCGGGCCGCGCCTTTGGATTCAGCCTCTATCTAATCTTTCTCTTTCTTTCGTTCTTCTGTAGCCGCCGCGCTGTGGACGGCCTGAGAGCGATTGATCGCCTGTTCCCGACGCCTCGCACAGCGAAGCGGCTACAGAAGAGGACTACTTCGCCGATGCGGATGCCGGCGGAAGAAAAGCTTCGCCGCCGGGGATGTGTTTCAGGTCCCAGAGCTTGGCGGTGCCGTCACTGCTGGTGGTGGTGAAGTTTGTCCCGCTGGGCGAGAACCTGAGCGACCAAAGGGCGTCGCGATGGCCGCGGAGAATGGCGACGCATTTTTTGGTTTCGTAATTCCAGAGCCGCGCGGTGTTATCCAGGCTCACGGTCACCACGCCCGGACCGTAGAGCGTAAACCGCGCGGAGAAAACGGCCCCTTCATGTCCGGTCAGAGTGACGACGCCTTGGCGCGTTTGCGCATCCCAGACTTGCGCGGTCTTATCGTCGCTCGCGGTTACGAAGTGAGTGCCGCCGGGCTGAAAGCCCACATCGCGGACCGCCTCCTGGTGCTTTACCTGACAGAGCCGTTCGCCGGTCTGCCGGTCCCAAAGGATTGCGTAGCCGTCGGCGCCCGCGGTCACGATCCAGCGCGCTTGCGAGTCCATCGCCACGCGGCGAACGGAAGCGCCGTGCCGGAGCACTTCGCTGTCCTCGGGTTTGTTCTTGCTGAATTTGGCTTTCTCGCCGGCCGGTAAAATCCAGAGCCGGGCCGTGCCGTCGGCACTTGGCGTGACGAGCCAGGTTTTCTCCGCGGTTTCCACGAGCTCGGGAATCCAAACACTGTCCGTGTGGCCTTCGAGGAACATCACCGCGTTATGCGTTGCATTTTCGACATTCCAAATCCCGACCTTCCCGTCGCGGCTGGTGGTGGCGAGCCAGTTTCCGTCCCGGGTCCAGGCGAGACCGGTCACCTGCTTTTTGTGTCCGATCAGGTAAAACGGATTCGCCGGTTCGGACGCTTTCCAAAGTGCGGCCTTGGTATCATCGCTCGCGGTGGCGGCAAACCAGGCGTTCGGGTCCCAGCCTGGCTTGGGATTCAGGAGCGCGAAATTCACTTCGCTGCGATGACCGGTGAGCGGGAAATCTTTTTTGCCGACCAGATCCCAGACGCGCGCGGTGTGGTCCTGCCCAGCGGTGATGAGCGTGCTGCTCGCGCGCTGCGCATTCATGGGGCCGTAGCGGACGTGCCAGACAGAGCCCTTATGTCCGGAGAAAGTCTTGTCGGTCTTGTACTCAACCGCGTCCGAGGAATCAGCTTCGGGCAATTTGGACAATTTGGCTACCGGCGCCGGGGTCGAAGCGGGGAGATATTCCATGTCGCCGCCTTCTTTTCTCTCGACCGATTCGAGCGCTTTTTGCTCGAGGAGTATTTTTTGTTCGTCCTTTTCCTTCCGTTCGTCGTTGAGTTTCTCCTGCACCTCGCGGTTCTGATCGGCCAGGACGTAAACGATCGCTCCCACGATCGCCAGGATGATGGCCGAGGCGATGCCGGTGCGTTTCCGCCATTTGCGCGTGGTGGCGCGGGCGTCGCTCAAGGCCCGCTGGCGCCGAATCCACGGGACGAGAAACTCACTCGTGATGTCGTAAAAATAGGCTTCGTTGCGCCGCTGTTTTCGGACGAGCCGCGACCGGTCGGTGAGTTCGGCGAGTGCGCATTTACCGATCGCCGGCGAAATTTTTTCCGACGATTGCAACCGTTCCAGCAGGTCGGCTTCGAGAACGATGTTGCGCGTGCCGGCGCTGGTGACCAGATGCCGGAGAATGGCGACGGCAGGCTCGCGCAGGCCGGCGCTCAAACGATCGAGCGATCCGGTGAGATGACCCTCGAGGAGCCGCTGCACGACTTCGGCGCGGTTCGGGGTAGCGTCGAAAAGCGATTCCATCTTGGGATCGCGCCAGAGCGAGAGGCACGCGATCTGGACTTCAGTAAGATTGATCGCGCCCGATTCACTCCGTTCCTCGAGCGCGGCGCAAAGCTTGTTGGCCAGCTCCTCAGAAATGATGCGGCCAAAATGTTCCGGCGGAATCTCGGAGCTGAACGGGCCGCGGATCAGTTTTTTCAGGACGCTCGAATCCGGAAAGGTGAGGCGGACGTGCTGGTCCCGCAGGTTTGGCACGAGCGCGAAGAGCCGGGAGAGTTTCGCGAGGTAATCTTCGCGAAAGACGAAAAGCAATTTTACCGGCAGCGTCTTGTCGCGGAGCAGGTCGCGAAAAAAATCCAGGAGCGTGTTTTGCGCGCGGGTCGCCTCCGCGAATTTTTCCCGGTTCTCGGGAGCTTCCTCGAACAGGGTGATGAATTCCTCGAACTGGTCGAAGATCAGGAGCGGGGCGCCGCCGGCGTGCTCGAGGCCGAGCCGCGCGTGCACATCGGAAGGCGAGAAGACAAGCCGCGTCCGCGCCTCATCGTCGGCCGCGAAACGCGAAGGCAAAAACGGCGCCGTGCCTTCATCGGTGAGCGCGAGGCGTTCCACTACCAGCTCGGCGCCGGGGACCGGCTGCACCCGCAATCTTTCCGGGAGAAATCCTTCCTCAAGCATGGCCGGAATGAACCCGGCGTTGATCACGGAAGATTTGCCCACGCCCGATTCGCCGTAGAGCAGCGTCCCGCGATAAATCGAGACCAGGCGAATGAGCCGCCTGATTTCATCGCGCCGCTCGAAAAAAATCGGGCGATCGATGAAACGGAATTGCTCGATGCCGCGAAACGGCTCGCGCGGCCAATCCAGTTTAGGCAATTGGATCATACCGGCATCGGCGTTTTCTTGATCGCCTCGTAAAGCGCCGGCACGAACGACCAGACATCCTGCATGACGAAGCGGACGTAGCGGCGCTGGTCGCTCCAGTAACGGACGATGAGCTGGTCCGGTTTCGGGTCGATCGAATACGTTTCGGGGAAGAGCGCGGGATCGAGGTTCACCCGCATCGCCTTGAAGAGCAGGCGCAGG
>JBEEHI010000318.1:0-5600 GCA_041167305.1 Verrucomicrobiota bacterium | reverse complement strand
TTGTCACCAACGGCGAGATTTATAATCACCGCGCCGTCCGGGAAAAACTTGGCGGCAATGTCGATTGGCGCGGGACGAGCGACACCGAGACGCTGCTCGTCGGATACGCGCGCTGGGGTCACGCGGTCGTCGAGCACCTCAAGGGCATGTTCGCGTTTGCAATCTACGACGCGGCTCGGAACGAATTGTTTCTGGCGCGTGATCGACTGGGAATAAAGCCGCTCTATTACACCGTTGACGCGAACGGTCTCCGCGCCGCCTCCGAGGTGCGGGTTCTTGCGCCCGCGTCCGCCACCATCCAGCCGGAAGCTGTTTCCGCTTATCTGCAATGGGGCGCCTGCCCGGAAGGAGAACTCATCTACAGCGGCATCCAGGCCCTGCCGGCCGGCCACGCCATGACCATCGGCCCGGATGGTGAAATCAAGACCTGGAGATATTGGCCTTCACGAAAAACCTTCGCCTTGTTCCCGGACAACGTGGTTGGGCGGGTGCGCGGTCTGATCGATAACGCGGTCGAAGAACATCTCCTTTCCGATGTTCCCGTGGCGAGTTTTTTGAGCGGCGGAATCGATTCCTCCGTGATCACGGCGCTCGCGGCGCAGAAACTCGGGAACAAATTGCAGACCTATTCTGTCGGCTTCGATCTCGCCGAATTCGACGAGACCGCGATCGCCCAGGAAATCGCGGACCGTTACAAGACCGATCATCATCGCATCCAGCTTTCGGAAGAAGAAGTGATCGCGTCCGTCACCGAAGCCGTGGACAAACTCGATTTGCCGTCGGTGGATGCGATCAACACCTACATCGTGTCGCGCGCGGTCGCGGCGCACGGCGTGAAAGTCGCGCTGTCCGGTCTGGGCGGCGACGAGCTGTTCGGCGGATATCCCAGTTTCCGCGATGTTCCGCGCCTGCAACTGGTCGCGGCGTTGCCCTCGTTCCTGCGGCGGATCATCGGCCTCGCCGGCGGACTCGGCGCTCGCCTGGCCGATCTTCCCCAAACCGGCGACGCGTGCGAGCTGGCTCACTGGCGACGCCGTTTCCTGACCGACGAATCGATTCGACGCGCTGGCTTGCCGATCGCCACTGAGCCCAAAGAAGTTCCCGTTGACCTGCCCGACGATTTCGCCCGGATCAGCTGGGCCGAGCTCACCGGTTATATGCGCCGGATGCTGTTGCGCGACGCGGATCAAATGAGCATGGCCGTCTCCCTCGAAATGCGAGTGCCGTTCCTCGATCACGAACTCGTCGAGTATGTCCTGGGCCTTCCCGCTGCCGTGAAGAAGCGCTACCCCGGCGTGAAAGGTCTGCTCGTCGAAGCGTGCCGCGATCTGCTGCCGGCGTCCGTTTACGATCGTCGGAAGGCCGGGTTCGTTTTGCCGATGAAACAATGGATGCGCGGTCCGCTGGCGGCGTTTGTGAAGGACGGACTCGACGAAACGGTCACGCGCCGTTTGTTGCCCGAGGTTTTCGTGAACGAAATGCGAGACGCCTTCCAGCGCGAGCGTCTCCACTGGACGCGTTTGTGGAGCCTGGTCGTGCTGGGACATTATGCGAAGCGGCGACAACTCGTTCGCTCTCCGGATGAAAATTCTCCGATCCACTCACACCGTTAATCCGGCGCGCGGCGGCCCGATCGAGTCGATCCGGCAATCATCCGCCGCCTTGCTCCGTCGCGGGCACGAAGTGGAAATCGTGTCGCTCGATGCGCCCGACGATCCGTGGGTGCGCGACGCGCCGGCGTCGGTGCACGCCCTCGGTCCCGGGCTCGGCAGCTACGGTTATTCCTCCCGATTTTCCCGCTGGATAAAAGAACATCGCGCCGAGTTCGACGCCGTGATCGTCCAGGGCCTCTGGCAATACAGCAGCTTCGGCGTCTGGCGGGCGCTGGCCCGAACGGCCACGCCTTATTTTGTTTTTCCGCACGGCATGCTCGATCCGTGGTTCAAGCGCACCTATCCGCTCAAGCACCTCAAGAAACTTTTCTACTGGCCCTGGGGCGAGTATCGGGTTCTGCGCGATGCCGCGGCCGTGCTTTTCACCTCGGAGGAAGAACGGCGTCTGGCCCGCGAATCCTTCGGATTGTATCGATGCAAGGAAGTCGTCGTGAACTACGGCACCGCCGCGCCGGCAAACCTGGAGGGCGCGCGAGAGGCTTTCTTCAACGCATTTCCAAATCTGCGTGGAGAGCGGTTCCTTCTCTTTCTGGGTCGCCTTCACGAAAAGAAGGGCTGCGATTTGTTGGTCGAGGCGTTTGGCCAGGTCCGGAATTCTTCCGAACGCGTCCGCCTGGTCATGGCCGGACCATGCGCCCATCCCGATTACCTTCGCCATCTTCGACAGCTCGCAGCGTCGAGCAACGGCCTGATCTCGTTCCCCGGCATGTTGACCGGAGACGTGAAATGGGGCGCGTTGAGCGCGGCGGAAGCGTTCACCCTGCCGTCGCATCAGGAGAATTTTGGCATCGCGGTCGCCGAGGCCCTCGCCTCCGGGACGCCGGTGCTCCTTTCGAACAAGGTAAATATCTGGCGCGAAATCGAGGCCGATGGCGCCGGCTATGTTGAAAACGACGACCTCGCCGGCACAACGAATTTACTTAACCGCTGGCTGGCGACCCCGCCGGACGCGCGCTCGGCGATGCAGGAGAACGCGCGAAAATCTTTCGCGAACCGCTTCGAAATCGAGCGCGCCACGGATTCCCTCCTGGCCGCGATCGCGAACCCATGAAAATTCGCTGTTCTTCCATGGCTGTCTTTCTGCTTGGTTAGGTTCTGGTTCCGCATGGAGACGAAAACCCCGGTAAAGCCCGAACAAAGCTTCGCGCAAGAATCGCCCTGGTCGGCGCAGGACAAGATGGTGCGCCTGCTCTGGGAATTCTGCTGGTTCGTCTTTTGCGTCTGGACCCCGAAGCCGTTAAATCCGTGGCGTCTTTTCTGGCTCGACGTTTTCGGCGCCACGATCGAAGGCAAACCGTTCGTGCATCAGCGCGCGCGCATCGCCATCCCCTGGCACCTAACCCTGCGCGATCGCGCCTGTCTCGGCGATCGGGCGAACGCCTACAGCCTGGGCGAAATTGAAATTGGCGCGCGAGCGACCGTGGCCCAGGAAGTTTACCTCAGCACGGGCAGCCACGATTTCTCGCATCCAGCTTTGCAATTGGTCACCGCGAAAATCACCATCGGCGAGGACGCCTTCATCGGCGCGCGTGCGTTCGTCATGCCAGGCGTCGAGATCGGCGCGCGAAGCGTCGTGGGGGCGTGCTCGGTCGTGACGAAGGACGTGCCGCCGGATGTGTTCGCTGCGGGTAATCCCTGCAAAGTCATTCGCCCGCGATGAGCGCGCGCGTGCCGGTCTCGGTCATCGTCCCGATCAAGAACGAGGCCGGTAATTTGCCGCGTTGCCTGGATTCGATTCGTTGGGTCGATGAGATTTTCGTGGTCGATTCGCAGAGCACCGATGGCTCGATCGCGATCGCGCAACAGCACGGGGCGCAGTTCGTGCAATTTCAGTTCAACGGCACCTGGCCGAAGAAAAAAAACTGGGCGTTGGAGAACCTGCCGTTTCGGAACGAGTGGGTCTTCATCCTCGACGCCGACGAAGTCCTGCCGCCGGCAGCGGAACAGGAATTCGCGAAGGCGATCGCGGAAGCCGGCGAGACAGCCGGCTATTGGATCAACCGGCGTTTTATGTTCATGGGAAAATGGCTCCGGCATTCCTATTATCCGAACTGGAACCTGCGGCTGTTCCGGCATTCGTTAGGCCGCTACGAGAAATTGACCGAGGCCGACACCCGCAGCGGCGACAACGAAGTGCATGAGCACGTGATCGTCCGGGGAGCGACCGGCCGGCTGCGTTGCGAGATGGACCATTACGCTTTCCCGAGCGTCGAGGTTTTCATCGAGAAACATAATCGCTACTCGAACTGGGAGGCGCGCGTTTCCGCGGATCGACAGCTGGCCGGAAGCGGTGCGCAAATCAGCAGCGGCCAGGTCGAGCGGCGCCGGAAGCTCAAACAACTTTCGCAACGCCTGCCGTTCCGGCCGCTCCTGCGCTTCCTCTACATTTACGTCTGGCAGAAAGGTTTTCTCGATGGGCGCGAAGGCTATTACTTCGCGAGGCTCCATGCGCTCTATGAATTCCTTTCGGTGGCCAAGACCTACGAACTGACGCGGACCAAAGCAGCGCCTAACGACTGAAGGCGATGCGCGTCATTGTCTGGGGAATCAACTACGCGCCGGAGTTCATCGGCATCGCGCCGCAGAACGTGGCGTTGTGCGAGTTCCTGACGGAGCAGGGGCACGACGTGGAGATGGTCACCACTTTTCCCTATTACCCGGCCTGGCGGAAGCGCCGGGAAGATCGAGTCCGGCTTTACCGCACCGATGTGGTGAATGGCGTCCGCGTCCGGCGCTGCTGGCATTTTGTGCCGGCGCAGGTGTCGCGGCTAAAACGGATTTTGCACGAGGGCACGTTCGTTGCGACCTCGATGCTGAGAGCGTTGGTCCTTCGGCGGCCCGATGTCTTTGTGGTGGTCTCGCCGCCGTTGCTGCTGGGGGTCGCCGCCTGGCTGGTGGGCAAGGTAAAGGGCGCGCCGTTTGTTTTTCATGTCCAGGATCTGCAACCGGACGCCGCGGTGGGTCTCGGCATGTTGAAACCGAGCGCGTTTACGCGGGCCTTGTACGGCATCGAAGCTTTTGCTTATCGGCGGGCGGCGCGAGTGTCCGGCATCACGCGGGGAATGCTGAGAACATTCCAGGAGAAAGGCGTCGCTGCGGAAAAGCAGGTTTATTTCCCGAACACGATTGATTTGAAAACCGACGGGCCCGAGCCGGACCGCGGCGCCTTTCGCAAACGCCACGGTTTCCCTGAGGATGAGTTCCTCGCGGTTTACTCGGGAAATTTGGGCGTAAAACAAGGACTCGAAATTCTCCTGGAGACGGCGGCATTGCTGCGCGATCGCGGGATTCGTTTCATTATCTGCGGCGACGGCGCGCAACGGGAGATGCTCGCCGCTCGCGCCACCGAGATGCGCCTCCCGAATTTTAGTCTGCTTCCCTTGCAACCCGACCGCGACTACGCCGCGCTCCTCCGCGACGCCGACGTCTGCTTCATCACGCAGCAAGCAGGCGCGGGAAACGCCTTTTTCCCCAGCAAACTTCTCGCTCTTCTCGCGAAGGCCAAGCTGGTCGTAACCGTGGCGTCGCCGGAATCTGATCTTGCTCTCGCGCTGGCCGAAGGAAATTTCGGCGTGAATGTGCAGCCAGGGCGGCCGGAGGAATTAGCCGCTGTGCTTGATGCGTTAGCGAAAGATCCGGCGCGGCTGGCTGAATACGGCGCCGCCGGGAGGCGCTACGTCGAGCAGTTTGAGAAGACTCGGGTGCTTGAAAATTTCGAAGGGGAATTGGTTCGCGTCCTATAGGCCCCATAGACCTATACGACCTATCAATACGCGCTCCGCGGCGGGACGATGAGGTGTACGAACGTGCGCAGGATGATGCCGCACTCGAGGGAAAGATTCCAGTTCTCGAGATACTCGATGTCGCACGCCACCCGGTTCTGGATATCGGCGTCGTTCCGTGCTTCGCCGCGGAACCCGCGGACCT